>JAWOIH010000342.1:0-3883 GCA_046484725.1 Candidatus Desulfacyla sp.
GCCAGTATCCGGTTCCATACAAACTGCAAGTGTATCCAAATGGCGATGCCTAAATCAAGGGTATTCTGATTCCGTGGTTGATAGAGGCAGGATCTGTGCTTATAATGAAAATCGTTATTATTCTGATATCCGGGAAAAAGGGATATCTACGCCACTCTTGGGGAAATCGGCGCTCGATACAGACGGATGGCCTCGGCATGGATGCCCCCGGGAAGCGAGGGACGCATCAAATGGAGGGGGATACTTGATGAATGGGGCAGAAAAGGACCGGACCCATATTATCCTGGACAGCATTGCTGAAGGCGTCTTTACGGTAGACGCCGATTGGAAGATCACCTCTTTTAATCGAGCGGCTGAAAAGATAACCGGAATCAAACGGGCTGAGGCTGTTGACAGACACTGCTGGGATGTGTTCAGGGCAAGTATCTGCGAGAGCCGTTGCGCGCTTCGGCAGACCATGAAAACGGGCAAGCCGATTGTCAACCAGGCGGTTTTCATCATTAATTCCCAAGGCGACCGGATACCGATCAACATTTCCACTGCCCTTTTAAGAAACGATACCGGCCAGGTCGTGGGGGGGGTGGAGACCTTCAGGGACCTGAGCGTGGTGGAGGAACTGAGAAAAGAGCTGGAAGGTCGACATTCATTCCTTGACATTATCAGTAAGAACAGTGAGATGCAGCGCCTTTTCAGCCTGCTGGAGCAGGTCTCAGAAAGCAGCGCGACCGTTCTCCTCGTGGGTGAGAGCGGTACGGGCAAGGAGCTGTTCGCAAAGGCCATTCATTCTCTCAGCATGAGAAAGGAGGGCCCCATGGTAACGATCAATTGTGGGGCCCTGCCGGATAATCTGCTCGAATCGGAACTCTTCGGTTACAAGGCCGGGGCCTTTACCGATGCCAAAAAGGATAAACCGGGCCGTCTGGCCCTGGCCGAAGGCGGAACGGTTTTTTTGGACGAAATCGGCGACATTTCCCCGGCCCTTCAGGTTCGGCTGCTCAGGGTATTGCAGGACAAGGTGTATGAACCGCTCGGCAGCACCCAATCGGTTAAGGCGAATGTACGGATTGTTGCGGCAACAAACCAGGATCTGGAAAAGCTGGTGAGCGACGGCGTTTTCAGGCAGGACTTATACTACCGCATCAATGTGGTCAAGCTGGTCCTCCCCCCACTGAGAGAACGAAAGGAGGACATCCCGCTGCTGATAGATCATTTTATCCGCAAGTTCAATCGACTCAACGGCAAGGAGATCCAGGGCCTGTCGCCGGATGTGCTTCCCCTGCTGATGTCTCACGATTTCCCTGGGAATGTCCGCGAACTGGAAAATATTATCGAATACGCGACGGTTGTCTGCAAAGACCTTCTGATCGGGATCGAGCATCTCCCCGATCATCTCCGACAGGACCTCTTGGAGTGCGTGCCCCTGTCGGTTTCAGGGCAGGATGTCCGAAAAGAGGCCTCATGGGCGGAAATGGAATATGATTTTATATATGATGCACTCAAAAGGAACAACTGGAACCGATCGGCCACTGCCGCTGAGATGGGGATTCATGCCACGACCCTCTGGCGCAAGATGAAGCGTCTGAATATTGAGGGGCCTTCCAGGCGGACGTAACATAAAAAAACATGAAAAAGTCCCATCCGGCATTTCCCTTGACGACGCCACTTGCAATCCTGCAGTTTCAGGGGCGCTGTAATTGCACGGATGAAAAGGCGGGCTCCGGGCGAATCCCATGGCTACGAGAAGGCCAATCGGCGCCAGGCCGTTAAATTCAGCGGTTGCGTGTTCGTCGCACCCATGCGCGACGCCCGGCACAAAGATGCTTGACATAGGTGCGGATAATTCCTACCTTAACGCATCGCGAGAAAGGAAGACCGATGCGGTCATGAATTATTCAAGTGGAGGAGGTTTATTTCAGATGCAAAAGGGAAGAATAGCGATACCGAGTATGGCGCCGGGAGGCCTCGACGGTGAACGGTCGGGACATTTCGGCCACTGTGATGTGTTCACGTTTGTGGATGTCGAGGATGGGGAAATCACTCAGGTTACGACCATCCCCAATCAGAGTCATGTCCAAGGGGGCTGCATGGTTCCCGTAAATCTGCTTGCAAGTCACAATGTCAGTGCCCTGATCGTTGGGGGGATCGGAATGCGGCCCCTGATGGGATTCAAGCAGGTCGGTGTGGATGTGTATCATGATGCGGTCAGACCGCAGATCCGGCCGGTGGTTGAGGATTTGATCAATGGAAAACTCCCCATGATCAGTGATGATCAGGTCTGCGGAGGGGGCGGCGGCGCGGTTCATTAATATCGATCGTAACGGTTCAATATCCCATGGGTAAAAGGCTCGCGCCTGAACTCCGAACAAGGAATTTATCGGAAAGGGTTTTATCCCCTGAATATTGAGATGATACCTTTAATTTCAATAACTGTTATTTATGTAAGAAGAGGTTTATTTCGATGGATAAAAGTAAACCAGCCGATGATGAGTATCGAATGCTCTCTGAATCGGGATATGCTGACAAGGCCATTGAATACTTCCAGTCAAAGGAAAATTTTGGCGTTATTGAGGATGCGGATCAGGTAACGGATCTCACGGGTCCCTGCGGAGACACCATGAAGATCTCTCTGAAAGTGGATGGCGGTAAGATAAATGATGCCAAAATCCAGGTGCTCGGGTGTCCGGGCGCCGTGGCCTCGGGGTGCGCCCTGGTGAGTCTCGCAAAAGGGAAGACGCTTCAAGAGGCCGCAGATATCGATCTGGACGCCCTGTATCGTGAACTCGAAAAAATGCCCGATCAAAAGGTCCATTGCGCCCGCCTGGCTCTTAAAACCTTGCAAAAAACCCTGGAAGAGTACCAGGGGCAGCAGGTGAAAAAGAAGGCCGTCGGGGACGCATAGAAAGGAATACCATGAAAATTGCTGTAACGTCAACAGGAACCGACATCGATTCAGAGGTGGATCCACGGTTTGGAAGGGCCGCCTACATCATCATTGTTGATTCGGAGACGTTTGAATTTGAGGCCTTGGACAACAAGGAAAATGTGAACGCCTTGAAAGGGGCCGGCATCCAGGCGGCCGTGGCCGTCAACAATAAGGGGGCCGATGTGTTGCTCACGGGCTTTTGCGGTCCCAATGCCTTCAAGGCAATGAACGCGGCTAAGATCAAGGTGGCCAATGACGCCAAAGGAACCGTCCGGGAGGCTGTCCAGGCGTACCTCGATGGAAAAATGCCGCTGGCCGATGCGGCAAATGTGGAAGGGCAGTGGTAAAAAGGAGAAAACATGCCTATCTATGAGTTTGAGTGCCTTGAGTGCGGACAACGTACCGAGATCCTGATGGCCAGTCACGAGACAGACCTGGTGGTCTGTGGGAGTTGCGGGGGCCGCAACCTCAAAAAGCTGCTGTCCGCCCATGCCTCGGTAAGTCCCACAGGGAGATTCCCCACGAATCCGGCGGATCGATGCTGCGGCAGCGAGGGCCCTCCGTCTACGTGCGCGGGACCCGGGAGCTGCTGCGGAAGGGCGTAACCGCCGTGCCTTTCTTTCCTGATCCTATCCTGGAAGAAGTCGTTCCATGCACAGTTTGCCTCAACAGATGCAGGGACTGGGTATAACACCAGTCCCTGCCTTACGAATGCAGCCTGCTTGAGTCCTTACTTCACGCCTGACGCCGATTCAAAACATTCGCGACGCTTTATTTTCAAGCGGGAATTGCAACTTTGCAATGAAGTCTGTTTGTCGCGACTGCGATAGTGAAACAGGAGCATTTGAATTCGAATCCGGTTAATCTATCTTTTGTTGTTTTTAAAACAACCAGTTAGGCCGATATATGAGAACATGAATGCAGTGGCATGAAAGATGCTTATGCAGTGGGCAGGCTTTT
>JAWOIH010000396.1:0-12553 GCA_046484725.1 Candidatus Desulfacyla sp.
GGGGTCCTGGGTATGGCCCTGGGATGCGCCTTTTCCATGCCCTCTATTGTGGGAGAGGCCCTTCACGGATTCGGATCGGAAGACCTGAAAGAGCGGTTTCTGAGGCCCATGCTGAAAGGAGAACTTGTCTCGGCAGAGGCCCTGACCGAACCCAGGGGAGGATCTGATTTTTTCGGGGCCACCACATCGGCCAAACGCGACGGAGATTCCTTTATTATCAGAGGCCAGAAGCGGTTTGTGGTGGCCGCGAGCGGCGCGGACTTCTTTGTGGTGTACTGCAAGACCGACCCGGAAGGGAAGCCCCATCAGCGCATCAGCCTCATCCTGATCGAGGCGGACCGGGAAGGAGTGGAGGCCAAACACCTCTACAACCTCATGGGGACCCGGGGGGGCGGGACCGGACGCCTCCTTTTTAAAGATGTGAAGGTCCCTGTTTCCAACCTGATCGGGGAGCTGAACCAGGGTGCATTGATTTTTAACTCCATGATGGTCCCGGAGCGCCTCACCTCGGCAGGGGGGGCCCTGGGTCTGGCACGGGCGGCCCTCGAGGTGGCCACCCGCTACACCAACCGCCGCTATGCCTTCGGCCGGAAGATCCGCGATTATCAGGCCGTCAGCTTCAAGGTGGCGGACAGCATCACGATGCTGGATGCGGCCCGGGCCATCACCCATGCGGCCGGAAAGGCGGCGGATCAGCGTCTCCCGTCGGCGCGACGTCTGGTGAGCGAGGCAAAGAAATTCGCCACGGATATGTGCTGGGAGGTTTCCAACCAGGCCATGCGCATGGTGGGGGGCATCGGGTACACCAATGTATTCCCCATTGAAAAGATGGTGCGGGACGCGAGACTATCGCAGATCTGGACCGGCACCAATGAGATCATGAGTCTCCTCATCCAGCACGAGTATTACAAGGAGCTGCTCAACGACCCGAATCCCCCGCGCATGAGCGAGGAGGACGCGGAGGAGGCCCACCTGGAAGACGAGAAGGTCTACGAAGACGATGAGATGTGGACCAAGGGGTGGTAGCAGGGCAGGGGGCAGGGAGCAGGGAGGTTCCAGCCGCGCGCTACTTACCGGCGTCTAAGAGTTTCTGAACCCCTCGAAAATAGGGAAGCCAGGGCCGCATGTACTTGAACAGGATGCGGCAGAGGATGTACAGGGGAATAAAGGTAAAGACATAGCCCACGCCGTCTCTGAATACAACGGAGAGGGGCCATGCCAGGGGAAAATCGATGCCGTAAAAGCGTGTCTGCATCCAGGCCAGGACCAGGAATATGGGCCAGAGAGAGGCCGCGGCCAGACCGAAGCGATGAAAGAAAAGGCGGCCGAAAACCTCGTTGCCTTCCTTGTTGCAGGCCTTGTACCCCTCCTCATCCCCCAGGCGCTGGGCCTCCATTGAAAGCCTGCTCATTTTCTCCATGTCGTCATTAAGCCGGCTCAGATAGGACCTGTTGGCCTTGAAGCCCAGGGATATGGTGAACTCCCCCACCACGACCGCAAGAAAACTCAAAAAAAAGGTCCCCAGAAAATAATCCAGAAATGGATTCCCGGTGATTCGGTACAGCCAGATCAGAATGGAGTCGGCAAAGGCAAGCATCTTCCTGTTTCAATCCTGCAATGAGATTTGTTTTCTGCCTATAAAGCCGCGTGCCGAAGGGTTTCGGGATTCGGTCACGATCATTGGAACTCTCGTGCCTTGAGCGTTCACCCTTCACCCCCAATCCCCTTATCTTCGTTTTAGCGGTCAGGCCGAGGCGTGCAGGCCTAAGCCCGCACGCCTCATTCCGATCAGGGCACCCAGGAACGGCCGAAGAATCCCTGGCTGAAATACTTGAGGCCTACATAGAGAGCAAGGACAATAAACAAGATTTTTAACCATTTGTCCGGGATATACTTTTGAGTGCGCGGTCCGATCATGGACCCGACAAAGATACCGACCAGTTCGATGCCGATCAAGGCCCAGTCCATGCCTGCCTTGGCCACGGTTATGTATCCGGCAATACTGGTGATCATACTGACCAGCACGGCCATGGCGGATGTCCCGGCCACCACATACATGGGCGCTCCCACGATGGATGTTAGATAGGGCACATAGAGAAATCCTCCCCCTACTCCCAGAAAAGAGGAGATGGCGGCGATCACCACGCCTCCGAAAAAGGCCCAGATCGGGTTAAAATGGAAATCCGTTCCAAAAAAGGTGAAGGTGCTCCGGGTAAATCCAAATTCCTTGAGCGCAACGCCCTGTTCACCCAGGTTCTTTTTCCCTTTGACGCTCTTCTCAAAGGCCTGGGCCGCTGCCTTGGCAGCCTTTTTCCCCTTCTGTCCCCTTGGCGTCAATTCATAGAGAAGGACAAACCCGACCACGAATACGAAGACGCCGAACCATCCCTGATATTGTCTGAAGCTGATCTTGCCCCCTGTGAGCATGGGAATGAAGATGGCCCCGGCAATGGAACCGAGTCCCAGGGCAATGCCCAGAGGCCAGGCCAGGCGTTTGGCCTTGAGATAATTGATGGTGCTGATCAGGGCGGAAAGGCCCACCAGAAACTGGTTGGAGGTCCGGATGCTGTCCGTGAGGGTCTTATTGAGTTCCGGGACCGTATTTTTGAAGCTCTTGGCATAATCCCCAAGACCATAGATGGTCATATGGCCGACACCCGCCATGATGCCTCCGAAGGCGCCCACCGTGGAAAAGATCCATCCCACCCAGACGGCCCAGAAAATTGCGAGGACATAGTTGATTTGCGGCGCGCCCGGGATTCCGAAGGCGCCCCTGGGGGCGTTCACGTCAATCTCCCCTTTGCCTTGACCCGCTGGGGCCTTTGAGATGGCCTTGCCCAACTTTCCATGCAGACCCAAGTCATTCCCCACTGGGGCGGGATTCCCTGCCGCAGCAACCGTTGCCTGGCCTGTGGCCGCATCCTGACTGTGGGCCGGCCCCGCGACAAAGAGCGAGAAGACAGCCACTGTCGCCGCAAGACGCAACATCCATTTTACCTCCCGTTTCATACGCTTTCCTCCTTACATCCTAAAATAAAGATAACGGAACGCCATCGTCCGAAGTTCCCTTGGAAAATCGTCTCCATATCCCCTCTTGATCCTATTTTGGCAAAGGGGGTTTTAATATTCATTTCGATTTGTTGTAAAGGACTTTGGAATGTCGAGGTAATATGAGATATTCATTTAAAACATATTTCCCCAAAAAAGCAACTCCTGATTTTCCAAAAATGTATATTAAGGGCAAAAGGCTTGAAGTCTTGTCTTGTAGTCTGGTATGGTTTAAGAGGCGCAAGGGACAAGGCGTGAGGCGTGAGGCGCAAGGCATAGGTAAGAAGCTGAAAGCTCAAAGCTGAAAGGGAAAAAGACGTTATCAGTAGTTATCGGTTGTCTGGGAGGATTGCAACGATAGGGCAGAGCGCCTTTAACCCAACGAACGCAACAAACCCAATAAACTCCAGTATCCAGCATCCAGTATCCAGAGTCAAACATCCAGAACCCAGACAGGGGAGAACATAGATGATCGGCATATCCAAACTTTACTGCGGAACAGTGGAGCCCTCCGACGCCCTGCGCTACGGCAGACGATCCAGGGACCTCCCTTCCCATCTGCTCCAGTTTTCGGAAGACAAGAAGCCGGTGGTGGTGTGGAACGTCACCCGGGCCTGCAATCTCAAATGCGTCCATTGTTATGCCCAGGCGGACAACCGGAAGGCGGACAAGGAATTGACCCATGAAGAGGGTCTTCACCTGCTCGACGATTTGGCCCGATTCGGGGCGCCGGTGGTCCTCTTCTCGGGCGGGGAACCCCTTATGCGGCCCGACCTGACCGAACTGGCACGCCACGCGGTGGGGAGGGGGATGCGGGCCGTGATCTCAACCAACGGGACCCTGATCACCCAGGCCAAGGCCCGCGAGCTGAGATCGGTGGGGCTTTCCTATGTGGGCGTGAGCCTGGATGGGATGGAGGCGGTGAACGACCAATTCCGGGGCAAGAAGGGCGCGTTCAAGGATGCCATGGCAGGGATCCGGAACAGCCAGGATGCAGGGCTGAAGGTGGGGTTGCGCTTTACCATCAACCGGATGAATGTGAAGGAGATCCCCCGGATCTTTGATCTCCTCGAAGCACACGGGATACCGAGGGTCTGCTTCTACCACCTGGTGTATGCAGGCCGGGGCTCGCAAATCATCAAGGACGACCTGGACCACGGCGAGACCCGGCGGGCGGTCGACCTCATCATCGACAGGACAAAAGACCTCCACGACCGGGGCATGGCCCCGGAGGTCCTGACCGTGGACAATCACGCGGACGGTCCATATCTGTATCTGCGGATGGTGAAAGAGGGACACCCCAGGGCAGGAGAGGTCCTTGAACTCCTTAAAATGAACGAAGGGAACAGCTCGGGAAGGGGATTTGGCTGCGTCAGCTGGGACGGCGCGGTGCATGCGGATCAGTTCTGGCGGCATTACAGCTTTGGCAATGTGCTCGACAGACCCTTCAGTGAGATATGGTCCGATCTTTCCAATCCCCTGATGGCCGGATTGAAGGAGAAAAAGAAGTACGTTACGGGGCGTTGCGCCGCGTGCCGCTGGCTCGATGTGTGTGCGGGCAATTTCAGGGTCAGGGCAGAGGCGGTGACAGGGGACATCTGGGCGCCCGACCCGGCCTGTTATCTGACGGATGAGGAAATCTCGAATTGAATATGGACGATTGACGATAGAATATCGACTATCGATGGTGAGACTTCAGATGGGAGAATCGGAGTTATGAACATACGACCCAGGAGGCTTCGCAGGACCCAGGCCATCAGGGATATGGTGCGCGAGACCACGCTGTCGACAAAGGATTTTATTGCGCCGCTGTTTGTGAAGCCGGGGCGGGATGTCAGGGACCCGATTCCCTCCATGCCCGGCCAGTTCCATTTCTCTGTAGATACCATTGTCAAAGAGGCCCGGGAGGTGTGGTCCCTCGGGATCCCCTCCATTATCCTCTTTGGGCTGCCCGACCGTAAGGATCCCACCGGCAGCCGGTCATGGGCGGAGGACGGGGTTGTCCAACAGGCCGTATCGGCCATTAAATCGAAGGTCCCCGATCTGGTGGTGATGACCGATGTCTGTCTGTGCGAGTACACGGATCACGGCCACTGCGGAGTAATTCTAAACGACGCGGTGGACAATGACGCAACCCTGGAGCTGCTGGCCCGTCAGTCCGTATCCCACGCAAAGGCCGGGGCCGATTTTGTGGCGCCCTCCGACATGATGGACGGCCGCGTGGCCGCTATCCGCAAGGCCCTGGACAGGGAGGGGTTTGAGCAGACCGGCATCCTTTCCTATGCGGTGAAATACGCATCGGCCTTTTACGGGCCGTTTCGGGATGCGGCCGACTCAGCGCCCCAGTTCGGGGATCGGACCGGTTACCAGATGGACCCTGCCAATGCCCTGGAGGCCTTGAAGGAGGCCCAACTGGACATGGATGAGGGAGCGGATATGATCATGGTGAAGCCCGCAATGCCCTATCTGGATATCATTTCGCGGGTCAGGGAGATCTGCCTCCTCCCCCTGGCCGCCTACAATGTGAGCGGCGAATACGCCATGGTCAAGGCCGCGGCAGAGAGGGGATGGATCGACGGGGAACGGGTCATGATGGAGATGCTCACGTCCATCAAGAGGGGAGGGGCGGACCTGATCCTGACCTATTTTGCGAGAGAAGCGGCGGAGCGATTGCGCAATGACTGATCCACATCCAGTATCCAGCATCCAGCATCCAGAAACCAGAAACCAGCTCCGTCTCGTGGCCTGGGAAATCACACGGAAATGCAACCTCAACTGCGTTCACTGCAGGGCCGGGGCCGAGCGGGGGCCGTATCCGGGGGAACTGAGCACCGCCAAATGCCTCGAGCTCCTGGAAGAGATCCGTGAGGTGGGGACCCCGATTGTGATCCTGACCGGGGGCGAGCCCCTGCTGCGGGAGGACGTCTTCCATCTCGCGCAGAAGGGGACCGACCTGGGTCTCCGTATGGTCCTGGCCACCAACGGGACGTTGTTGAATCCGGGACTCGTTGAGCGGATGAAGGATTCAGGCATTCAGCGGGTCAGCATATCCATCGACGGGGCCGACGCGCGGCAGCACGATGATTTTAGAAAGGTCCCGGGGGCCTATGAACGGGCGTTGGAAGGTATCGGGTATCTCAAGGCGGGCGGCATGGAGTTTCAGGTCAATACCACGGTGACCCGCCATAATGTCGAGGACCTGGAGAGGATTCTGGACCTTTCGGTCGGTCTCGGGGCTGCGGCCCATCACATCTTCCTGCTGGTCCCCACGGGACGGGCGAAGGATATGGTCAACCAGGAGATCGACGCCCTCGAATACGAAAGGGTGCTTCACTGGTTTTATGAGATGCGGGACCGGGTTCCCCTTCATTTGAAGGCCACCTGCGCCCCCCATTACTACCGGATCCTGCGTCAGGAGGCCCACAGGAAGGGCGAAAAGGTCGATTTCGAGACCTATGGCCTGGATGCCGTGACCCGGGGCTGTCTGGGCGGCACATCGTTTGTGTTTATTTCAAATACGGGGATTGTTCAACCGTGCGGCTATCTGGAACTCAACTGCGGGGACCTGAGACAGAGTTCCTTTCCCTCTGTATGGCGTGATTCGGAGATTTTCAATCAGTTGAGGGATTTTTCCGCCTACAGGGGGAAGTGCGGCCGATGCGAATACGTAAGATTCTGCGGCGGGTGCCGGGCCCGGGCCTATGAGGCCACGGGCGATTTTCTGGCAGAGGAGCCGTTGTGCGCCTACGAGCCCCTCAGGACTTGATACTGGATGCCGGATCGCGGATATCTGTGGCGGCGAAGCGGAGATCCTGCTGGAATTCCAACCGGTTGCCGGTTTATTGGGCGTGTCGGGGGTAGAAGCCCTGTGCGCTATGGTGTTGACCGACAACCGATAACGGATAACCGATAACGAACCTTTCCGCCTCGCGGCTAACGCTTTGGCCTTGCGCACGATGCACTCAATCAACCTAACAAAGACACTATGAACCCGATTGACAGAAAGATCCTGAATGAAATCCAGTCTGATTTTCCTATCACGTCCCGTCCTTACCGGGCGCTTGGGGAACGGCTCAATCTGACCGAAGAAGAGGTCCTGTCCGCTGTCAGACGGCTCAAAGAGGAGGGGGTTATCCGGCGGATCGGCGGCAATTTCCATTCTTCCCGGCTCAATTTTGTGAGTACCCTCTGCGCCGCAAAGGTCCCTCGGGAGAAAATTGACGGCTTTGTCGAGGTGGTCAACCGATACCCCGGGGTGACGCACAATTATCTGAGAAGCAACACCTATAATATTTGGTTTACCTTTATTGCAGAAGATATTAAATTCATTGAGAATACCCTGAAAGAAATTTCACGGGAGACGGGAATAGAAGAGATCCTCAACCTGCCTGCCGAAAAGATGTTCAAGATCAAGGTGGATTTCGAGGTCTGAACCGGAAGGGTTCGGGCTTGCCAATATTCAACTCTATCGGCGAGACATCAAACAGACAACGGAGTTCGAGCAAAAAGCTGTATTACCAGAATTCGCGATAGGGCTTGGCGCTTCACACCAATCTCATTTAGAAATTCAATAAACCGCATTTTCCGTTTGCAGCGTAGCCGTAAGGCGATTTTTCAGGGCCTTATGGCCACGCCACAGGCCTGTTGCATCCCTGCGACAGGCGAAATGAAAAAGACTGTGAGCTTCAGGCCTTCATTTCCTAATTGATATGTTGGTTTTTTTGTGATAAAAAAATCGATTTCACAGCAATCCTGGGGCCGACGCAGGGCCGCCAATGGAATCGCTGAATAAAAACATAGGAGAGTGATATGTCTAAATTGTGGCACGGGCCGAGATGGCCTGAAGGGGTTCCGTATGAGGTCACCGGATACGAAAAGCCTCTCTTCTCTATCCTGGATGAGGCGGCACGCGACTATCCGGACAAGACCTATACCATTTTCAACGACTTTTCCCGTACCTTCGCCCAGGTGAAGGATACGGCCGACCGGGTGGCGAATTTCCTGGTCTCCCAGGGCATCCGGCCCAAAGACCGGGTGGCCATTTTCCTTCCCAATCTTCCCCATTATCCCGAGATCTTCTTCGGCATTCTCAAGGCAGGAGGGGTCTGCGTGACCTGCAATCCCCTCTACAGTGCGTCGGAATTGAACTTTCAGCTCAAGGATTCAGGCGCCAAGGCCGTTTTTGTCATGGATCACCCCGAGTTTTACGCCACCGCGGTCAAGGCCGTTATCGGCTCTGATGTAAACACCGTGGTCATCTGCAATGTGAAGACCTATCTGCCACGGATCAAGGGGTTTTTAGGGTCGCTGCTGGGGAAAATTCCAAAGGCCGACCATCACGAGCCCGGGCATTTTATCTTTGACGAGGTGGTTCGATCGGCCCGGCCGGCGCCCCCGACGCTGTCTATCGACGCGGTTAACGACGAGGCCCTGGTCCTCTATACCGGCGGGACCACAGGGGTCCCCAAGGGGGCGTGCCTTAGCCATGCCAACCTCCTTTCCAATGTGTTGAGCACGGAACAATGGGTCCGCATTCCCGGGGATTCAGTCCCTGCGCAGAGGATCGAAAAGGGGGGCGCCCACACCTACCTTGGGGTGCTTCCGTGGTATCACAGCTTCGGCCTGACCCTCTGCATGCTCACAAGTTGCAGAAATGCCTCCAGGCTGGTCTGCATCCCCGACCCGAAGGCCGGAAAACCGCCTTTCACCGAGGTCCTCAAATCGATTGAAAGATACAGGGTGACCGTGGTGGTGGGTGTGCCCACCATCTACTCCGCCTTTGTCCATCATCCCTTGATCGATCGGTTCGACCTCTCTTCCATTGTGGGGTGCGGTTCGGGCGCGGCCCCCCTGCCGGTGGAGGTCATTCGACAGTTCGAGGAAAAGACCGGTTCGATTATTTTTGAAGGGTACGGTCTTACCGAGACCTCCCCGGTCATTACCCTCAATCCGACGGACGCTGAACAACGCAAGATCGGATCGGTCGGGATGCCCTATCTGAGCGTGGATATCAAGATCGTGGATCTGGAAACCGGTATGCAAGAACTGCCGCAGGGCGAGGATGGGGAGATCGCGGCGTCGGGACCCCAGGTCATGCTGGGCTACTGGAACAAACCCGAGGCCAACAAGGAGGTGTTCCGGGAGATAGACGGGAAACGGTATTTTCTTACCGGCGACATCGGGCATTTTGATGAAGACGGATTTGTGATTATTACGGATCGAAAGAAGGATATGATCATTGTGGGCGGGTTCAATGCCTATCCCAAGGAGATCGAAGAGGTGCTCTACACCCATCCCAAGGTGGCCCTGGCGGCGGTGGTGGGGGTCCCGGACCCCCACACCGGTGAGGCGGTCAAGGCCTTTATCCAGCTCAAGGCCGGAGAAACCGCGACCGAAAAGGAGTTTCTCGATTTCTGCAAAAGTGCTTTGTCCGGGTACAAGCGGCCCCGGTCCATCGAATTTCGGGAGAGCCTCCCCACATCGGTTGTGGGAAAGGTCCTGCGAAGGGTTTTGCGTGATGAAACGCTCAAGAAAATGAAGAAGTAGGAGGGAACCGTATGTTCAAGAATATCCTGGTACCTACAGACTTTTCCGACAAGGACAGCCATGCCCTCGATATCGCCGTGAAACTCTGCTCGATCGAGGATGGGAAGATCCATCTGCTCCATGTCATAGAGGTTATCGCCAATACCACATTTGACGAGTTCAAGGATTTCTACGCAAGGCTTGAAGAGAAGTCCTTCAAGGACCTCAACAAGATGATTGCTCTATACCAGAAGCGACGGGCCGATATTGCGCCGGCGGTCATATACGGCAACAGGGCCCAGGAGATCCTCAGATTCGCAAACGAAAACCAGATCGATCTGATCATCATGAAATCGCACCGGATCGATGTGGAGGACAGGGCCCAGGGGTGGGGAACGATCAGCTACAAGGTGGGCATCCTGGCCCAGTGTCCGGTGATGCTGGTGAAGTAGGGAAAACGGCGTCAATTGACGATTTTCTGCTGACGATTGAAGATCTGTTGTCTGCGATCTGAAGGCTGAAATCAAGTCAAACCCGAATCCGGGATCGAGAGGGGATCATAATGGCCTCATCAGCCTTTGATGAACACGGATGGGTGAATCCTGTAAAGTCAACGGTTACGTTTTGTCTGAGGGGACAGTCTCATGGTTTTCAGAAGTAGATACGTCGCCCGCCCGGGGCTGACGGCCGATCTTTCCGTGTGGGGCGGGGCGGGTTTATCGAAGAAACTGAAGGTCGTGATGACTCCCTTTTGCCTGTTCGTTGCACTGGCAGCGGCAGGGCCGGGATGTCAGAAGGAGCTCCCGGAGCTGGATCCCGAGCGATTTGCGTCAACGGTCCCGGGAAAGGCCTATGCGGTCCCCAAGGAGATACAATCGGATCGGGTCCCTGATGAAAAGCAGCCGGGCATGCCTGAACGCTTAGCCCCTTTCAGAGACACGCTCAGCCTCGCGCAACTTTTGGATGTGGCGCTTCAAATCAATCCCAATACCCAGGCGGCCTGGGAACGGGCCAGGGCTGCGGCCGCAGCATGGGGCGCTGCGCGGGGGAGTTACTATCCCACCGTGGGCGCGGATATCGGGGGGACGGGGGGTAAACTGTCCCAGGCATCGAATCTGGGGCCGTTCAAAGGGGTATATGGAGACGTGGGCCTCAGCCTCAGCTACCTGCTTCTGGACTTCGGGGGCCGGGAGGCCGCGGCCGAGAGCGCCCGGCAGGCCCTGATCGCCTCCAACTGGAATCATAATCAGTCGATCCAGGACCTTCTCCGGGATGTTCCCCAGGCCTATTACCGGTATCTGGGGAACAAGGCCAGGGTGCGTGCGTCAGAGGTCTCCCTGAAAGAGGCCCTGACCAGCCTGCGGTCAACGGAGCAACGGAAAAAAGCCGGTGTGAGCACCATCGCCGATGTACTGCAGGCCCGATCCAAGGCGGACCAGGTCCGTCTTGACCTGGTGTCCAATCGGGGGGCGGTGCAGGTTTCCCGGGGACAATTGGCGACTGCCGTGGGATGGCCTGCCAACACGCCCTTTGATGTGGCTGAGGCGCCCGGCGATATCCCCCTGGATCGAATGGAGCAGAACACCCAGGACCTGATCGAACTGGCCGTGCGGGACCGACCGGATCTGGCCGCTGCCCGTGCGGCCGTGCGTCAGGGCGAGGCGGAACTGCAAAAATCCGAGTCCGCCCTGTGGCCGAAGCTGGTTGCCACGGGGAATGCCGGATGGACAGCGGTGGACGGGAAGGTCAGAGAGGTCGATTTTGAAGGAAACGAAACCTACTACTACGGAGGGCTCGCCCTCCGGATCCCCCTTTTTGAGGGGTTCTCGCTCAGGAACAGGGTCCGGCAGGCCACGGCTTCCCTGGAAGCGGCGCGGGCGGCCCTTCGGGCAAAAGAGGAGTCGGTGATCGCGGATGTCTGGGCGGCCTATTATAACGTCCATACCGCGGTCCAGCAGGTTGAGACCAGTGAAACGCTCCTGGTCAGTTCCAAGGAATCTTACCATGTTTCATTGGCACGGTACCGGGCAGGCGCCGCGGACATCGTAGAATTGCTCAATGCCCAGAGCCAGTTGGCCGCAGCACGGGCCCAGAGGGTGGAGGCCCGGACCCGTCTCTTCACATCGTATGCCGAACTGGTGCATGCTATCGGGGCGGGGCTTCCTGCCGAGGGCCTGAATGAACAACTCTCCATGTCCCAGGAAAATAGGGAGGGCGCCGTCGATGGCCGTTAAGTCCCGGATCGCAACGGCGCGGTCAATCATTTTCCTGACGGCCCTGTCGCTTGTTGGGGTATTTCTGTCGTGGGGATGCAAGAAAGAACACAATCCGCCCCCCCAACCGCCTCCCCCCAACGTTACGGTGGAAAAGGTGGTCCTTCAGACCGTTCCGGTTCATCTCAACTACGTGGCTACCACGGTATCCGTCAAGGTCGTGGATATCCGGGCCCGTGTAGAGGGTTTTCTGGAAGAGCGACGGTTTGTGGAGGGGGCGGACGTCAAGAAAGGGGATCTGATATTCGTCATTGAAAAGGCCCCCTACGAGGCGGAACTGGAACGGAGCCTCGCCCGGTTGGCTCAGGACAGGGCGGCGCTTTCGTTTGCCCGGGACCAGGTGAAACGATACAAACCCCTTGCGGAACAGGATTTTGTGACCCAGGAGGCCCTTGAGGACTACGAAACCAGGGCACGGGAGGCGGCCGCGGCGGTCCAGGCGGACCTGGCTAAAATCAAGCAGGACCGGCTCAATCTTGGTTACTGCACTATGTATTCCCCGATCAATGGGCGCATCGGGCGGACCCTGGTCAATGTGGGGAACCTGGTGGGCGCGGGTGAGGATACCAAGCTGGCAACCATCGTGCAGTTGGACCCTATGTACGTCTATTTCAGTCCCAGCGAAAAGGACCTGGGTCTGATCCTGAAGCACCGGCAGGAGAAAAATATCTCCGTGGACATTATCCTGTCCGACGGGAGTACCTATG
>JAWOIH010000434.1:0-3065 GCA_046484725.1 Candidatus Desulfacyla sp.
GGTTACTTTGATTACAGCGGTGAAAAGCCCGTCCCCAACCCAAAGGTGGCGGACGCCATTGTGAACTACCTGAAGCAGAACAACGTCCCCCCCAAAAAGATCTCACGGCAGGACATCGTAGACCTCATGCTGGCCAATGCCATCAACGAGGCCGCATACATGATCCAGGAAGTGATCTGCGATCGACCCCAGGACATGGACCTGGCCATGGTCTACGGCACCGGATTCCCCCCCTATCGCGGCGGCATCCTCAGGTATGCCGACACATGGGGAGTACCGAAGGTCTATGAGAAACTCGTGGAATTGGAAAAGGAATACGGATCCCGATTCAGGCCCGCCGATCTCCTGAAGGAGATGGCGGCATCCGGCAAGACCTTTTACCCGCAGGAATGAAGAATGACGAGTGAAAAATGAAGAGTAGGGGCGGAACAAATCAACAATCGCAAATTTATAAGGAGGAGGACTTCATATGAAAGAAGTGGTGATTGCGGGGTATTTGAGGACGGCCCAGTCGCGTTCCCGGCCGAACGATCCGGCCAGGGACTGGTTCTGCAAGATGCGGGGCGATGAACTCCTGGCCAAACTGATTCCGGAACTCATCCGGAGAACCGGCATCGAACCCAAGGAAATAGACGATTTCCTGGTGGGCTGCGCCACCGCAGTGGGGGAACAGTGGGCCTACGGAGGAAGGTTCCCCGTTTTTCTGGGCAATCTCCCCGAGACCGTTCCGGCCAAGTTTCTGGATCAGCAGTGCGGGTCATCCATGGCCTGCATTCATGTGGGATTCATGGAGATCGCCATGGGGTTTTCAGACATTGTTTTCACGGCCGGCTATGAACACATGACCCGCATCCCCATGGGCGGATACACCTCGGACCGGGGACTGATAGCCCCCAACATGGCCCTCTTTCTCTACCCCTCCTACCAGCACTGGGACATGATGACGACCCTCAACATGGGACTGACCGCAGAAAAGCTCTTCGCCCAGACCGATTTTACCAAGGAAGACATGGACCGATGGGGCGTTCGATCCCACCAACTGGCCTCCCAGGCCCAGGAAAACGGCTTTTTTAAGGACGAGATCCTCCCCATCGAGGCCGAACAGGCCGACGGGACCACCCTCACGGTGGACAGGGACCAGGCGGTCCGGAACGACGCCACCCTGGAAGGGATGGCCGGTCTCAGACCCGCCTTCAAGAAGGATGGGGTCATTACCCCGGGGAACTCCTCCCCCCTCAATGCCGCGGCCACCTCCATGATCCTCATGTCCAAGGAGACGGCCAGGAAAAAGGGGATCAGACCCCTGGCGACCATCCGTTCCGTGGGCTATGCCGGCGTGGACCCCACCATCATGGGGGCGGGACCGGTGCCTGCCACCCGAATGGCCGTCGAGAAGATCGGCATGACGCCCCAGGACATGGACTACTGGGAGATCAACGAGGCCTTCTGCATCGTGGCCCTGAACGCCATGAAGGAACTGGGCATCGACCCGGAAAAGGTCAATGTCATGGGCGGCGGCACGGCCATCGGCCATGCCCTGGGGGCCACCGGCATCCGTCTGGTGGGGACCCTCGCCCGCATCCTCAACGAGAAGAAGGGACGCTACGGGTGCGCCAATGCCTGCGTGGGCGGGGGCCAGGGCGTGGCCACGGTCATTGAACGGGAGGAGTATTACTGGTAGCTGGATACTGGATCCTGGATACTGGATGTTGGGATGCTGAAATGCGGAGGTGGGGGGATTGAGGGATTGAGGCAGTGGTGGGTTTTCTGACTTCCGACCTCTGATCCTGGCGGATACGCCGGAGCATCACTGCGCGAGAAACGCCACGTTGTCCATACCCAACCAGTGGAGCCACTCTCAGCAAAAGCCCGGTTTGGACCTGGTGGATACGGTGATATACAGGGGACTTCAGCCCCCTCCCTGCCGGAGCAGCGTGCTTGTCTCCGGGTTTATGGTGACATGACGTCACTGTATGATGTGCAGAGGTGCGACAGGAAAGCACGAGCATTCTGCGGCAAGTAGTGGCCGTGATATGCCTTCTCGGAAATGGGTTGGTGATCTTGTGGGCGCATAAAGAATCTTTGATCAACACTCTGAACGAAAATGATCACGAAGGCCCTTAGATCAGCACGATTTCTTTGTCTCTGCGTGAAACGCTCCATCCTTGAGCCGGTTAAAAGCTTCCTTCTCAATGTGAATTTTAAAAGATGTGTCGCTGGACTGCGTAGCGTTCCTTATGGTCCCACAGGCCCGCATAGGCCGACGCGTTCACGGGAGTTAGCGAATCTGCGTTTTCTGAGCCAGCCCGAAACCTTGGATTTTGACATTCAAAGATCAATGGGTCTACACTGCATATGTAGGAACTGGGTTTTATCCTTCAGTGTGTTTTGGCAAGGAAAGGGCCTTTAGCGTTTGCTCGAAGAATTCAGTGAGGTCATTTCACGCCGCCATGTCGTCCGCAAGTATCCTAAAACCGCTGAACCCAGTGCCGCTTACAAGAACTTGGTT
Organism: Candidatus Desulfacyla sp.; assembly: GCA_046484725.1. Taxonomy (GTDB): domain Bacteria; phylum Desulfobacterota; class DSM-4660; order Desulfatiglandales; family Desulfatiglandaceae; genus AUK324. The sequence goes on from JAWOIH010000434.1 coordinate 2,510, forward strand.
AAAAGATGTTTACAGGAAAAGGGCTACGAACTTGTTGGATGGGAGTAGGCCTGGGCGGACAAAACGGTCACAGATGGGCGGCTACATGACGTGAAAGGGGCAACACAGCACCTTATCTTGGGCCGACCCCGGCACCAGAACTTGGACTTAACAAACCACCAAGGACTGCTCCCAATTTGCCGATCAGTGCTTTACATCCAGAGTGAGCTTGGATCCGACGTTTTGTTTCCCTTCTTCTTCCGTTGCCGAAGGCTCAAGGACCATAATCCTTGTCTCCTCCACCTTCCCTGTTGCCGCAAGCGCCTCCTTGACAGCCTCCGCCCTGTTTTGGCCAAGATTTCTCAGTTCGTCTTTGGTGACCGGATGCGCATCACTCACCTTCTGGAGTAATGAGGTGTAGAGGTCGCGGGCCAGGTCTGCTGGAAGAGATAAAGGAGCCCCTTTTTCTCCTTTCTTAACGGCCTCAGCCGCCCGCGTGGAAGCATTTTTCTTGGCGGTCTCAAGAGCTTGCGGCGATACACGTTCTTTTACCAGATCTTCAATGGCTTTTTGGACC
>JAWOIH010000441.1:0-6942 GCA_046484725.1 Candidatus Desulfacyla sp.
GGTGAACTGGTTAATGGTTCGTTGGGTTTATTGGGTTTATTGGGTTCGTTGGGTTCGTTGGGTTCGTTGGGCTTTGAGCTTTGAGCTTCGAGCTTCGAGCTTAACGCTGTTACCTTTAGGCATTTTAGCGCATTTTAGTCACTTTAGCTCACTTCCCATCTTTTCCCCGCACCGGTTGCAGAACACCGAACCGGCCAGGTTTTCGGCCTTGCAGTGAGGACAGGTCGGGGCGGCCGGTTTGTCATCGACCCGATGACCGCACCTGGGACAGAACTGGGCATTGGCCGGAAGGTTCTTCCCGCATTGGGCGCACTGGTCGATGACCACCTGCTGATGCCCGCAGAAGGGGCAGAATTTGGCATCCCTGGCGACCGGCTGTCCGCAGTCCGGGCAAAGGGCCTGCCCCGTCTGCGTCCCTCCTCCCTGGGGCCTGAGGGCATCGGCAAACATGGCGGGCATCATGAACCCCATGCCCATGCCCAGGCCGGCCCCTGCCTCACCCTGGTTCTGGGCCGCCTTCTCCATGGCCATGGCCGCCTTGAGCTTGACCAGTCGGTCCAGATCCTGGATGACGTTCAGCCTTCCCCGATCGTCGATGGCCCCCTGCACCTCGGGGGGCGGGGTAATGGAACCGATGTACAGGTGGGTCAGCCCCAGCCCGAAATGGCTGAAATCCATCTTCAATCGCTCCTGAAGACCTGTCGAGATCTCTTCGTACCGACCCGGCAGGTTGAGAATGCTGTCCAGGTGCTCCCCCAGGTGGTCGTTAAAGCGGGAGACAATGACCCGTTTCAGGTATTCTTCGATGTCTTCGGTGGTGAATTTCCCCATGGTGCCTACCAGGGTGTTGATGAAGAGAAGGGGTTGAACGACCTGGATATTGAATACGCCGTGGGCCCGAAGGCGGATGAGTCCCAGTTCGGCATCCTTGAAAGCCACCGGGTCCCGGGTCCCCCATCTGAGGTTCGGAAAGACCTTCATGTTGACGATATAGGCCTCCGCGCGGAGGGGGCTGGTCATGGCCCATGGGATGGCCATGATCTTGTTGACGATGGGGATATTTCCGGTTTTCAGGGTGTGACGGCCCGGGCCGAAGGCGTCGCAGGCCTTTCCCTTGTAAAAGAGCACGCCTGCCTGGCTCTCGCGGACAATGAACTGGGCGCCCCATTTGATCTCCCCGGACCCCTGTTGCGGGATCCTGTGGAGCAGCTCTTTGCCGGTTTCGTCAAACCATTCGATGACTTCCAGAAAAACGACATTATCCGTGCCCATTGATGCCCTCCCTGTTTTGCTCCTGACAGGCCGCTTCAAATCCCTGACACCCCGTTGCCGCTCTAACGGAAGGCGTGCAGGCACCCCACATATCTTGAAAGCATTATGTTTTCAAAATGTTGTATTGAGAGTTGCGTGGCATTTTAAGGGGTGCCGGATGAAATTGCAAGGAGAGAATTCCCCCCTCACACGCCCCTCCCATCCCCTGAATCCCGGGGGGTTCCGGGTGGGCCTGAGCTCTGTCATATAGAGGCTCCCAAGGTTTTCCTGTTTGACACCTCCATCCAGAGGCCTTACTATCTTCCGATAACGAGTTTAGCGCTGTATAAACGTATCATTTCATCTCATCAGTCGTGGCTTGATCAACTCAATTGCTCGCAGCTCACCAGCTGAACAGCTCACCAGCTCCGAACGCCTGCGAATAGAATGGAGAGGACGTGCACCATATGAAACATACGACGGACAACCAACGCATCACCGGCCTCGATACGCTTTTCAACCCGGGATCGGTCGCCCTGGTGGGGGCATCCACCACATTTGGGAAATGGGGCCAGCTCATCGCCTCCAATATTATAGCAGGCGGCTACAGGGGGAGGATATTTCCCGTAAACCCAGGCTACAAAGAGATGTTCGGGCTTCCCGCCTTCGAGCAGATCGGGAATATTCCGGACCCCGTGGACCTGGCCTTTATCATCACGCCCGCGAAGACCGTGCCGTCGGTCCTGGAGGCATGCGGCCGGAAGGGGATAAAGGGGGCGGTGATCATTACCTCCGGCTTCAGCGAAAGCGACCAGGCCGGCAGGGACCTTGAAAAGGAGATTGTCGCCATTGGGCAGGCAAAGGGGATCTACATCATCGGCCCCAATACCATGGGGATTATCGCCCCCTATGCGGATCTCTTTGCCACCGGGGCCCATTCGAGACCTCGAAAGGGATCGGTGGCCTTTATCTCCCAGTCCGGCAACCTGGGGAATCAGCTCACCCACTGGGCCGATCAGCAGGGGATCGGCATCTCTCTCTTTGTGGGATCGGGAAACGAGGCCATGATCACCTGTCCCGACTATCTGGAATATCTGGAGCACGATCCTCATACCCGGATTATCATCCTCTATATAGAGAGCGTCGGCCATGGCGGGCGCTTTATGGAGGTGGCGACCCGGGTCAATCGGAAAAAGCCGGTGATTATCCTCAAGGGCGGCACGACCGAGGCCGGACGAACGGCTGCTGCCTCTCATACGGGCTCCATGAGCGGGGAGGATGCCATATTCAGGGGTGCGTGCCGCCAGGCAGGGATCCTGAATGCCCGGGTGCCCTCGGAACTGCTGAACCTGTCCGCAGGGTTTTCTTCCCTCCCGCTGCCAAAGGGAAACCGGGTGGGCATCGTCACCCTTGGCGGAGGCTGGGGGGTCGTCACGGCGGATCAGTGCAACGACAGAGGTCTGGTGGTTCCCCCCATCCCGAATCATATGGTGGAGGCCATCGGGCGCCACCTCCCGCCCTTCTGGAGCAAGGGGAACCCGGTGGATCTGGTGGGGACCCGCGATCTGGACGCCCCGATCGTCGCCATGCAGGAACTCGCTAAATGGGACGGCGTTGACGCGGTCATGGTCCTGGGGGTCGTGGGCAGAGACGAATTTGTCCATTCGCTGATTCAGTCCACCCGCGACGCCGATCCTGAAATTTCCCCGGAATTCCTCGATCAGATCAAGGCCATGAGCCGCCACTTTGAGGAGCTCTTTATCTCTAAGATGGTGGAATTTATGGAGGCATATGAAAAGCCGATCATCGGCGTGTCCCTGGCCAGGACGGACAGCGGCACGGTCCGCCCCGTGACCGGAAGGAGATATAGCGGCGTTTTTTACCAGACGCCCGAAACCGGCGTCAATGTCCTTGCCCGTATGGTGGCATACGGGAGGCGTTCTCCTGTTGCTGCGCTTCCATAGGCCCAGGCACGATCCTTTCAAAAATGCCGGGAAAGAGAATTCCGCTGAATCCCCACATTATTCAGAATGTTCGGTATGTTGCCGACGAAACGGGTGGGATGCGGCGGTTTTTCACCGTCGCCTCGACCCGATCATTGTGCGTGGTTAAGCCGATTCGTCAGTCCAGATCCAATCCCGCTTTGCATTGATTGCATTTCATAGCGCCGCGAAAAACCCTATTGCCGCATTCGGGACATACGTAGCGAGCCTCTTCATCTCGAACCCACTTTTCAGTTCCATATTTCCGTCGGTACGGGACAGATCGCAAAATAACCTTCTTGCCAACAGACATGGAGAAGTTGTCTATGTGACGGCAAGGAAAATCGTCGCACTCGTGACACCCTGCGTAGCCTTTCGCCTGGGTGCATGCCCTGATCTCGCATTGCTGGCAATGCATGAAAAGGTCATCAGACAAGCACCCGCCACAATGAATGTCTTCTGTCGACAGTTTTTCGCTATTGGGGAGTGTACCTTTTCCCGAAGTCCCTCCCTTGTACAGATTGACCAATCGCTCCTTAAGCTTGGCGTTATGGGTTCGCGCTGCGATGTAGATAGCACAAACACCGCAATAAAGGCCGCAAGGAGAAATGAGCGCGGGATTTGTCGCCAAATCTTTTGTCCCCCTGATGGAAGGATTTCTCATGGTTCTCAAGGCATTGTCTTTGAGGTCAGGCCGCGGACGGCCGTCAGGGCCGTCGCGCGTGCAGCGAGCCTTATGCGCCGGGCACTCCTTCGCTCCAACCTGTTGAACTGGCTGATCGATGATTACTTGTAAAATGTTACTTTGCCGGTACTTACATCGTACATGGCGCCTACCATCCTGATCTCACCTTTGTCGAGCATCTCGCGCAGCACAACGCTCCTGTCGCGAATCTTCTGCATGGTTAGCTTGACATTCATTTCCGCAACGGCCTGGACGAACTCCGTGTTCTTTGAACTCCTGGGTGCGTAGTCGCCCTGCACCGCATTTACGGCCGGATTGATATTGGCCAGAGTCGCCGTCAGCAAGCCGAATTGCGCCCCGTCGCAGGCGCCTTTGACCGCGCCGCACTCCGTATGGCCCATGACCACGATCAGCTTGGCGCCAGACAGCCTGGTTGCGAATTCAAGACTGCCGAGGATGTCGTCATTAACGATATTGCCCGCCACGCGCGCCACGAAAAGATCACCGATCCCCCGGTCGAATACGATTTCCGGCGGGATGCGTGAGTCGAGACAACTCACAATGGCAGCGAAGGGAAACTGGCCTTTGGAGGTCTGCCTGACCTGAGCGAGTAAGTCCCGCTCTACGGTTTTACCGCTGACAAAGCGCTGGTTACCCTGTTTGAGCATCTCTATCGCCTTGTCGAGGGTGATAGCGGCCTGTGCTTCTCTGGTCAGCGGGGTACCGCTGTCAGCACAGGCAGCACCGATCATCGCAAAAAACATCCCTGTGGCAAGCGCTATAAGCCTTACTCTGCTTACCTTCATGGTTTTCTCCTCTCAGTGGTTCGTGGGTTTATGGAAGGATAATTCGGAATCAGTGCCCATGCAAAACAATCGGTTTGTGTCCGGGAGCCATGCGGCCTGCTGGATAATGCCGCGATCTTCAAAGGCGTCGTAGTTGAGATAAACATGCTTGGAATAACTCCTGGCGATCTGCCGGGAAAGGTAGGTCTTGCCCACCTGCCTGGGGCCGATGAGCAGGACCATTTTTTTGGGAAGGTCCCTCTTGATGAGGTCGTGCTGGAGTCGTTCCATGTGACTATTTTGCAGAGCAATGCAAAAAAGTCAAGTCTATCCGGCATTTTCGCGCAAAATAGTCTTTGCAGCATAAAGGGGTCTACGCTTGACTCATTTTGCGAGGGCGGCTGTCTGATGCGTTGCGGTGCCCGTGCCTTTTCCGGCGAGCCCCAGTTTCACAAAGATCCAGGGACTTACGAAGGTAATCCAGAAACCGACGACCAGATAGCGGAAAAAGCGGAAAACGGCGTCAGACCCCACGAATAGGACTGCCGTCTTGACTCCCCAATGGATTGCCAGCAGAATGGCCGCGCCCAGCACGAACCGGATTGCCCTCTGGTTCCAGCTCCCTTCTGCCTCGAAACCGATCCATCGGCGTTCCAATACAATCCCGACCCCGAGACCCATAAGGGTCCCGGCAGGGACGAGGATATATGTTTCCCGGGCGATAAAGATCGTCACAAGAAACAGGGGGGTGCCCACAGCCGCGCCCAGCTGCCATAAGAGGCCTTTTCCGGACAGCCATTTCTCAATGGGGGGTTCCAGCCGGAGCCACAACAGGAGGAGAATGGCGCCGATGACATACCCGCCCAGAAGGTCTGTGGGAAAATGAACCCCCAGATAGGACCTTGACAGGGGGACAAACACCATCATGACAATGCCGATTGTCCAGACCCAGGGTCTTTGAAACCGGCTCATGAGATAGCCCCATACCACCACGGTCCCTTGCGTATGACCGCTCGGAAACCCACCCCCTCCTACATTCACCATCATTTTCACGGCCGGATCGTACTGAAACGGTCTGGGCTGATGGGCCAGGGATTTTACCACGGCATTCACGTAGACGGAAAAGAGGAGGAGAACGGCCAGCCTGGCCCCGTAGCCCCGATCGATGCACCAGTAGACAAACGGCAGAATCAAAAGGTAACACCCCTCGTTCCCCATCCACGTAAAGGCCTTGAACAGGGCATCGGGCACCGGGCCGGACCACTGCTGAAGCCACACAATAACGGCCACACCCCAATCTAACAGGCTCTCCATTTCAATCTCCATCAATCAGAAAGCACAACGGCTTTTTCCGGTTGGCACTCTCACGGGCGGTGGAATCATACAGGAGAGGTCGCAGGGTATCAAGTCGTTAGCACCGGGCGCTCATACTTCTCACCCATGCATCTTTGTTGAGATGGTAGCGCCGCAGGATTGGCCTTGACTGGCATAGAACATTTGCGTATGGTTCCCCCGCACCAATCAAATCAACCGGTTGACTTCTCCGATTGCCGGATCGGATCTGGTTCGCCCCTGATGCAGGGGCCGGCATGACAAGAGGGCATCGAACTGTATAGGGAGAACCGATTTATGACCAAGACGCCTCACATCATTCACGCCGATCAATTGGCCGCAATGATCGCGGAGCGTTTCCCGGCCCGGGAAACGGTCACCTGCTACGTCGGCTCCAATGCCGCAACGCCCACCTCCCTGATCGAATCCCTGACCGAATCCATCAAGGCCGGTACTCCCCGGCTGCCATTTATGCGAATGGTCCATCTCCTGCTCCAGGGCCCTATCCCCTATGTGGAGGAAGGCCTGCAAGACAGGGTGATGGCCTATTCCATTTTTTCAGGGGGAGAGGTGCGCAAAGCGGCCAACCAGGGCCGTGCCTATTACCTTCCCTGCACGCTCGCCAATCTGGACAGTCTGATCGGGCCCGGGGAAAAATACCAGACCGACGTGGTGTTGATCAAGGTGGCCCAAAATCCCCACACCGGCGAATACAGCCTGGGGCTTTCCGTGGAGGCGATCCACACCGCCATCGACCACGCCCGTTTGGTGGTGGCCGAACTGGACCCGTCCATGCCCTTCACCCAGGGCCAGAGCGTGGTGGATGCCAGTTCCATCGACTACCTGGTGGAGGACGGCGTCAAACCGGTTTATGCCTTTGATCCGCCTGATTTCAACGATCTTCCCC
>JAWOIH010000484.1:0-6099 GCA_046484725.1 Candidatus Desulfacyla sp.
CGCATCACCTATCGCCCTCCGTGTGGAAGGCCTGAAAAAATACTTTCCTGTGCGGCGTGGTTTTTTTCAGAGGATTGCAGGATGGGTCAAGGCCGTTGACGGGATCGGTCTTGAGATCCAGAAAGGGAAGACCCTGGGTCTTGTGGGCGAAAGCGGCTGCGGCAAATCGACCGTGGCCAGGCTGGTCCTGAGGCTCCTGGAACCTGATTCGGGGAGACTCATCTATCATGGGCGGGATATTACCCATCTCTCCCACGGCGACATGAGCGCGTTGAGAAAGGAGATGCAGATCGTCTTCCAGGACCCGTATGGCTCCCTGAATCCCCGAATGACCATCGGCCAGACCATTGAAGAAGGTCTTCGAAAAATGGCGCTGCCAAGGGGCGAGCGGAGAGAGCGGAGGGATGAACTCCTTGAAATGGTAGGATTGTCCGCCAACAGTGCGGACCGGTATCCCCACGAGTTCAGCGGAGGCCAGCGCCAGAGGGTCGGCATTGCCCGGGCCTTGAGCGTGGAACCGTCCCTGGTCATCTGCGATGAGCCGGTATCGGCCCTGGATGTATCGATCCAGGCCCAGATCATCAATCTCCTGAGAGACCTTCAGGACCGGCTCGGGCTCAGCTATCTCTTTATCTCACACGACCTGAACGTGGTGGGATATCTGAGCGACAGGGTGGCCGTCATGTACCTGGGTCAGATCATGGAATATGCAGAGACCGAGGCGCTTTTTGAAAACCCGCTCCACCCCTACTCTCTGGCCCTCCTCTCGGCCGTGCCCAAGGCCGAGCCAGGGACGAGGCAAGGCCTGAAATCGCTGGGCGGAGATGTCCCAAGCCCCCTGGATCCGCCTCCCGGCTGTAAGTTCCAGGCCAGGTGCCCGCTCGTTGAGGCGCGCTGCCGGAACCAAGAGATCGATTTCTATCCCGTCGGCAAAGATCATCTGGTGAGATGCTGGAAGGCAGGGGAAAGTTAGGGGGAATGCGAAATTTTCCTTGACTTTTTGCCTATAATGCGCAATTTTTATTGTTCACTGGGGGATCGTATAGCGGCAATACGGCGGGTTCTGGCCCCGTTAACCGAGGTTCGAATCCTCGTCCCCCAGCCACTGGTCCCATCGTCTAGCGGTCTAGGATATCGCCCTCTCACGGCGGAGACACGGGTTCGAGTCCCGTTGGGACTACCAGAGAGAGATATCAAAAGGGGTCAGCCTGAATGGGCTGACCCCTTTTTCGTTGTCTGATTTCAATGTGTCACCCTAAGGAGGGAATCGATCCATGGAAGACCTTTTTGAGTTGATGACCCTGACAGAGGCAGGCAAAGGCAAGGTTTCGGTCCGTCTGGGCATACGCCTGAAGGTGGCCGGCCAGGAAACGGTGTGCCCCGTCATCAGGTCGTGTGAAGCTTACGAGACATTTGAGCAGGAGTCTCAGGCCCTGATCGACAGACTTGAACAGATGAAGCAGAAGGCCCGGACCCTCTTCAAGGCCCCATCGTCCGCAGCAGGGCTTGAGATAGGTCCTGACATGCCGGCAAAAGAGATCTGGAGCGTCCTTTCCACCATGGCGGATGAGACCCGGTGGGTCGCCGCCTTTAATGAACTCAGTGTTTCTCAGAGGCAGGCGGTGGCTGAACACGTCCTGACCCAATGCAACATCTTTTCCGGGAAGGCGGCCGTTTTTTCCAGACGCTATGACAGCGAAACCGGTCTCATGTGAAACTTGGAATTGACGATTTTTTATTGACCATCGAAAGACCGGAAATCCGGTGGGACAATCGCATCCCATGAAACTCGTTACGGGTTACTTTGGGCTTTCAGCTTTGAACTTCCTCACACCCTTCCGGTTTCTCTCAAACTTGATTCACTTTAGGCACTTTAGATCATTTTAGGCACTTAACCTCACAGGGTGTCTTCCTCCCTTCCGGCGCCGATGAGCGGGAGGACCTTTTCCAGTTGAAAGAAAACCAGAAAACGGGGGCCTTCCCCCTCCCCTTTCGCTGGAGACTTATGCCGTCGCAGCGCATACAGTCTGTCGGTATCCTGCTCCTCACCGGTCTTTTTCATAAAAAGGCGCCGCCCTTTGTATCCCGGACCTTCCTCCACAAACAGATAGACCGCACAGGGATTTGACTGAAGATTGTGATGGGTCAACCGGTCGGCCATGATGAACGCCAGGGCGCCGTCTTCCATGAAATGGGGCCTGGAATACACCGCTGCGTCCACCTTCCCATGGCCATCCGCAGTCGCCATAATTCCTGTTCCTTTGACCGTGTCGAAGTATTCTTTCAGTTCCATCTTCTACTCCTTGTGATGCTTCCAAGTTCTTGGCTATGGTTTTTCAGACTGCCTCTTCCTGAAGGCCTCTGCTTCAACGGCAAGCTCTTTCAGCAAGGCCTTGAGGGTCCAGCCTTCAGAGATCGGGGTCAGGGTCGCCCAGAACTGAGGGACCAGCTTTTGGTTTCGGTAGGCGGACAGAAGTGAATGCAGTTCCTTTTCAGTCAGTCCGGACATGATGACCGCCCTTGCAAGCCCGGAAGAGAGTCCCCTCCCCTTCCCCGATTCCATCTTGACAATGTCCCCAAGGATAGCGTCGGCATCATCCTCTCCGGCAAAAACCACTGCGTGGCGGGAAAGCCCGCAGGCCTCGATCAGGGAAAGGATCTGTTCCTGCTCATCGGCCTTGTATCCGCAGATGAGGAGACAGGGCGGCCCGAACATCCTGTTTTCCGATTTTCCCACCTTGTGAAAAGTAGAATCCGTCATTTTTTAAACTCCTCCTTTCACCCCCTGATCCTCCTCAGCCCGAAAAGGCCTCTGCCCCGGACAGACCGGGCACCTCCTCAATCACGCGCATCCGCTTCCAGGCCCCATGACGGTAACGGAGCATGAATGCGATCCCCAAGGCGCAGGCGTAAATAGTGGCAAACGTCCATACCGTATAGATCCCGGCCCCCAGTATTTCCACTGCCACGTACACCGGAAGGATCATCAATCCGATGCAGACCGCGCCGATGGTCCACATGATAAACCGGGTATCCCCTGCCCCTTTCATAGCCCCTGAATAGATGAGATTGAGCGCATCAAAAAAACAGAAAACCGCTACGAATCGCATGAGGATAATCCCCTGTTCCACGATTTCTTTGTGCCGATCCGGATGTTGGCCCGCGGTCTCGAAAAGAGAGAGGAGGGGTTCGGGCATGAATATGAAGAGGGCTGCAAGGGGCATCATGTATGCCAGGGTAATATGGAGGGCGCTGGTGGTCGCTTCCACGCCCCCCTCGGGCGTCTTGCGTCCAATGGCCTGGCCCACCAGGGTGGCGTTTCCGATGTGAAATCCCACCATGGGCAGAAACGCCAGGGCCTCGATGGAGAGCACGATGTTGGAAACCGCCAGTTCCAGGTCCCCCAGTCTCCCCAGCATCAGGATAAAAAAGGTAAACCCGAATACCTCGAGAAAAAACTGAACGCCGCTGGGGAGGCCGTAGCGCATGAGGCGTCCGAAAAGCTCCCTGTCGAACCCCCTGTTTTTCCATGTGCCGAACCGGATCCGGTTCTTCCTGCTGAAGATGAGGAGCCCCAGGGTCAGTACGATGGTGCTGTAGGCCGCCACCGTGGCGATGGCCGCCCCCATGATCCCCAGTTCGGGGAAAGGCCCTGCGCCGTTAATCAGACAGTAGTCCAGCGGGATGTTGACGGCCGCCCCGGCCATGTGAACCGCCATGACCGTCCACGTCAATCCCCGGCCCGTGTAGAAGCACGCCAAGGTAGAGCCCAAGACTGCGAGCCCTGCGCCCAGGGTCAGTACATTGAAGTAGGTGACCTCGAGAGAGCAGATCGCAGGGGAGTGCCCGATAAAACTGAAGAGGTCCTCAGATACAAAATAGAGGAGCGCCAGCAAGACCCCTGAAAGGATGGAGAACCAGATCCCCTGCCACAGGGCCGCGCCGATGCGATGAAATGCCTGGGCCCCGCTGTATTGCGCCACAAAGGCATTGGTGTAATTGGCCACGCCCATGAAAAAGGAGATGAACGTAAATGAGGCGATTCCGGCCGGCAGGGCGGCCGCGATGGCATCCACCGAATAATTGGCCAGAAATATGCGGTCCGTGAACTGCATGAGCGTGATGGAGCCCATGGAGGCCACCAGAGGAAGGCTGATGGCCAACACTTCACGGTATCCATAGGGTTTTGCCCAACGTTGAAACATAAGACCTCGTCTGATACCGGATGCCGGATATTAGGCCATCAATTCCCGGTGGTCTGTCACAAAAAACAAGAAAGTTTTTACCTCTTTGCGTCTTGGCGTCTTGGCGCGAGTCCCGCTGAATTAGCTGCGGTTATCCGCTTAGACATATGTTTAAAATGGGTTTTATGAATCTGGCGCAGGACGCGAATTCTCATCCACGGGGGCGGCGAGGCTTTCGTCATGGGCATCTTATATGGATACTACACTAACGTGTCTCGGGGCAAGCGCAAAAACAACACCCGGTAAAAATGGATACCCTCGACTCTGAAACCGGATCGCTCACCTGCGGGCAAGCCAAGAAGATCCTCAAGCACCTGTGCGCATGGGAGGTTAGGCCGGGGCCTCCACGCCTTTCCGGATCCCGGACTCCATTTGAGCCCCACGAATTCAGGCCTTAACCCCTTCAGGCATGCCAATTGGATTTTCTTTGACCAATGATCCTCATTCTTCTATACTTCCCCATGCGGCCCAACGGCTATAGCCAGATGGACATGGTGCAAAATCCAGGAATTTTCCGGGCTCTGACAAGGATCTTAACCCATAGGGCACCCGCTTCTCAGCATGTTGACCCGAGAGGCGGGATTCCAGACATAGCGTCCAAGCTGGACAATCCGGAAAACTTCAGGAGTCGGGATTCAGGAGTGAGACAGGCAGGACTGCGGGGAAGGAATCATGCATCGATGGGTTGTGTTTGCAGTGGCATTGAGTCTGGGCCTGGGTTTCCAACCCGGTCCCGCCCTATCTTCTGAGACAGGGGATTCTCCTTCGAAACCTTTCCCGGCTGAGACCCCGCTCATCCTGAAAACCGCGGCCGAGGCCATCCGCGTTCAACTGGAGATCCTGGATCAAGATTTGGCCGAGGCGGCCCGGCGCCTTTCCGGCGTGGACCTGAAGAGTGACGCGGCGCGGAATGTCATCAGGCGACTCCAGGCCCGGAGCGCCGATATCGTGATCGATACCTGCACCGTCAGCCCTCAGGGGATAATGCTCCTCGTGGAACCCGCGCCTTTCCGCTCTTTTGAGGGGACGGATATCAGCAGCCAGGAACAGGTTCGAAAGCTTCTCAGCACAAGAAAACCGGTGATAAGTCATATATTTCGCACAGTGGAGGGGGTGGCGGCGGTGGATATGGAGCATCCGGTTATCGGATCGGATGGAAAATTTCTCGGTTCGGTGAGCGCCATCTTCCAGCCGTGGGTCCTGATCGGGAAGTCTGTGCAGGATCTCCTTGCAGGCATTCCGGTGGAGATCTGGGCCATGCAACCCGACGGCCGGATCCTCTATGACGCCGACCGCCACGAGGTGGGCCGGATCCTCTTCTCCGACCCGGGCTATCAGCCCTTTCCCGAACTCCTCCGACTGGGCAGGCGGATCGCGGCCGAACCGGAAGGATCGGGGACCTATTCCTATTTCAAAACCGGGACCCGCCATCGGGTCCGAAAAGATGCCTGGTGGGTCAGCATCACGCTCCACGGCATGGCCTGGCGTTTGGTGAGCGTCCACCCATCCAGCGCCGGGGCCGTGACCGCGTCTGCCGACGCCGTACCCTTTTCGAAAGATGCCCTTCATGCCCTCGCCCTCGAACCGGGGTTGATCCAGGCCCTTGCCCGAGGCAATCAGGAAAGCGCCTTGCTATGGTTTCAACAGGCGGTGATAACCCATACAGGCATCTACAACCTCTCCTTTATAGATGCAAATGCCGTCAGCCGCTTTGGGTATCCCAGAGATAACAGCCTCTCGAATGTTGACCTCCGTGAACAGGCGGATGCCGTGTCCGCAGTTATTGTCAAGGCCATTGAGAATGAAAACGAACTGAGGTATTCAGGTCCCCTGATCGAAGGGGGTCAGGCCCGTT
>JAWOIH010000063.1:0-4051 GCA_046484725.1 Candidatus Desulfacyla sp.
CCTCCATTCGTCTTGTCTTCAGTTCTCATTCTTGATTTCTCATCCTTCCCCGTTCCGAGCTCCGCGTTCCGCGTTCATTCTTCATTCTTCCCTCTTCCTTCTTCACTTCTCACTTCCCAAGGCCTCCCTCACCTTCCGCGCCAGGATGTCGGGCATAAAGGGCTTTCCAATAAACTGTACACCCTCGTCCAGGACCCCGTGGTGGGCGATCACGTCGGCCGTGTAGCCAGACATATAGAGGGTTCGAATGGCAGGACGGATCCTCGATATTTCCCCGGCGAGCTCTTTTCCGCTCATTTCGGGGAGGACCACATCAGTCATGAGCAGGTGAATCTCGCCCTGGTATTCCCGGGCCGTGGTGATCGCCTCTGCCGGACTCGCTGATGTCAAGACCGCATAGCCCAAATTTTCGAGGACCCTTTGGGCCAGTTGCAACACTGGCGCATCATCCTCCACAATCAGGATGGTCTCGCCGCGACCCTGAGGCGTTTCCGTTTCGACCGCTTCCACTTTTTCTTCGACTTCCTCGCCGTGCCGGGGCAGGTAGATCCTGAAGGCGGTCCCCCTGCCCGGTTCGCTCTCCACGCCAATGAACCCGTTGTTCTGCTTGACGATGCCGTACACCGTGGCCAGGCCGAGACCGGTTCCCTTTTCCCTGTCCTTGGTGGTAAAAAAGGGCTCGAAGATGTTTTCCAGGGTCTCCCTGTCCATGCCGCAGCCGGCATCGCTCACCGCCAGCATCACGTACTCGCCAGGCACGGCCCCCGCATGTTCTGCACGGTAGGCCTCATTCAGGATCGTGTTTCGTGTTTCAATGGTGACCTTCCCCGCGCCCTGGATGGCGTCCCGCGCATTGACGCACAGGTTGGCCAGGATCTGATCGATCTGGGATGGGTCCATCTTGACGTTCCACAGATTCGTATCCGGCTGCCAGAGGAGATCAATGTCTTCGCCGATGAGGCGTCTGAGCATCTTGAGCATCCCCTCCATGGTTTCATTGAGATCCAGCACCTCGGGCGCGATGATTTGTTTCCGGGCGAAGGCCAGAAGCTGCCGGACGATGTCAACGGATTGTTTCCCTGCCTTCAGGACTTCCTGGAGATTTCCGTACAATGGATCGGTCTTTTCCAGGTCGTTCATGGCCATTTGGGCGTATCCCATCATCACGGTCAGCTTGTTGTTGAAGTCATGGGCCACGCCCCCTGCCAGCCGGCCCACCGATTCCATCTTCTGGGCCTGGATCAACTGGGCGTTCAGTTTTTCCCGCTCTTCCTCGGCCTGCTTGCGTTCGGTGATGTCTCTATTGAATCCATGCCAGATGATGCTGCCATCAGCCAACTTCTCTGGCGACGATTCGCCATATATCCATCGGACCGGCCCGCCAGGGAGCTGCACCCGATATTCACGTCTCCAGACAGTCATGTGTTCAGCAGAAGATTTAACTGACTCCATGAGCCTGTCCAGGTCCTCAGGCAATATCGCCCTTGCGATCGGAGAAAAGTCCTCTTTTACGTCCTCAGGGGAACACCCGAAAATGTCCTTGACGGCCTCTGAGGCAAAGGGCACGCAATAGGTTCCATCAGGCCTCCTCATGAACTGATAAATCATTCCGGGGACATGGATAGAGAGTTTCTTGAGCAGATTGTCACGTTCCCTTAGGGCCTCCTCGGAACGTTTTCGCTCGGTGATGTCCTGAATGGTGGTTCGAATGCCGGTGATACGGCCGTTTTCGTCGGTGAGGAGGCGATCTTCATACAAAACGGGAAAGGTGGTTCCATCCTTGCGCCGGTAGGTGCGCTCAAGACCATGAGCCGGGGACCTGGTTCCGGCCAGCTTTTCGAGGATTTGTCCGCGGGCATCCTCGACGATGAAGTTCCAGCAGGGCTGGCCGATCATCTCCTCGACGGTATATCCCAACATCTCCAGCTCGGTGCGATTGACTTGGGTGATGTTTCCCTGAAGATCGTACTCGAAATACCCCACCGGGGCCTCATCGTAAAGGTTCCGAAAGCGCTTTTCGGACTCCCGAAGCGCCTTTTCCATCTCTTTCCTCTGGGAGATGTCGATGCCCATGCCAGCGAGATAGCGCTTGTCGTTCAGGGTGAACACCCTTCCTGAAAAGAAATAGGGGGCGCTTGTACCGTCTTTGTTTACGATGTGGGCCTCTACAGATGATTCCCCATGCTGAAAAGCCTGCCGAACTGCCTTTGCAACCTTCTTCTTTTCCTCGTCCCTGAGAAAATCAAGCGGGCTCATGCTGGAGACCTCTTCATCGGAATAGTGCTCCATGACCCTTCGGAAATTGGTATTCCAGCGCAGAAAGCGCATGGTCTCATCCAACAGATAAAACGCGCCCGGCAGGCTTTGTATGATGGCGTCAGCGAATTCCTTCTCCTCCGTCAGGGCGGCCTCCACACGCTTATGTTCGGTGATGTTGCGCATGATGTGGACAAGCCCGGTAATTTCACCGTTGGGCCCTTTGACTGGGTCTGTCCCCAGGAAAATAGAGGGGGGGACATAGTGGGGGTTGTCATGGACCTCCGTTCCGATGATGATCTGGGGATGGGTGCGCAGGACATCCAGAAGAAGGGAGGCGGGAAAGCGTTTCAGAGGGTATTGGCAGAGGGCCAGGCATCGACTGCCGGGAAGAAAATCGTTGAACCGGGCCTCGTATTCGATCAGGCGGTCGGCGCCGGGCAGGTCCCTGAGCGCCCAGGTCGCCGCGCCGGTGACGCGCAATCCTGCATATCCCTCGGTCAGCGCCCCTTCTGTGTATCCCTTCAGAAGGGCGATCATCTCCGCCGGATCAAACACGCCCGAACGGAGATAGACGTCTTCCGCTTTCAGAATGGTCAGTTGTCCGGTTTTCAGGCTCGCCCCCAAGTCAGGGCTCTCGCTGCAAAAGCCCTCAAGAGGGGTTTCTGAGGATGTCGCGTCTGCAATGCAGATGATCTTCTCGTTTTTTTTCAGCCCTTCCCGAATAAAGGAGGCCAGAACGGTCAGGAGCTGATCCTCCGTCTCATACAGAAAGCAGACGTGAGCTTCGCGATCGAGGGTATTCACTCGCCATTCACTGGATGCCTGTGGTTCCATTGCGAATCTCCCCATGATGTTCTTAAACGACCATCCATGACCACCTCATGACCATTTCATGGCAATCGATGCTATTTGTCCTCTTCTTCCTCCTCCGTTCCGCATTCCGCGTTCCGACTTCCTCGTTCCTCCGGGTACATCCCATCATAATACTCCGGGTAGAGTTTCCTGGCACATTCGGGACAGACGCTATGGCTGAACCGGACCTCGGAATGGGTGGAGATATAGGCCTCTACCTGCTGCCAGTATCCCTTGTCGTCCCGGATCTTTTTGCACGAGGCGCAGATGGGGAGCATGCCGCTCAGTTTTCTGATCTCCGACAGGGCCTTCTGGAGTTCCCGGATCAGCTTTTCCCGCTCCTCTTCCTGCTGCTTTCGGTCGGAAATATCCCGAATGGATTCGATAGCCCCTATCACTGCCCCATTTTCTTCACGAAACACAGATGCCTTGTTCCACAAAGTGCCGCCCGGGGCGACCAGGCTGTTGACCGTCTCGGAGACCAGTGCATCCCCTTCCTTTTTGACATATTGGTAGGTCTTCTGGGTCTCTTCATCCCACCTATGCACCAGATCGATCAAAACGGGTCGTTTTTTCCCGTAGAATGGAATGGCATATTCATAATCTCCCTTGCCGACCATCTCTTCTGACCGAATACCTGTCATTTTCTCAAGCGCACGATTCCAGGCAACCACCTTTCCTTGTCCATCAATGACAAAGGTGGCATCGGGAAGAAAGTCGATGATCTGGGACAGGCGCTGTTCGGACTGTCTCAGATTTCGAAACAGAAGATCATAGGGTTTCTTGAGCCCGGTTTGAATAATGGCCTTGTATATCAGGTAAAAGGAGATGAGTTTGCAGAAATGGCCCACCATGTTGGAAAGCCCGTACACATTCACATAGAAGGTAAAGGCCAGTTCTGCAACGATCGTGATGCCGATGGACGCCGACAGCCATTGAA
>JAWOIH010000019.1:0-26926 GCA_046484725.1 Candidatus Desulfacyla sp.
AGGATCTGGAAGACGTGCACAAACAATCAGAAGGAAAAGGGATAAATGTGTTCACCCACGGAGAGATGCTTCCCTGCCTCGGGTACCCTGAATTAAAAAAATACCCTCATTTTTACGGGCATTACGGCACGGCCTGGCAGAACCAGGGAAAGGAGTTTGCGGAGTTTCCGGGCGCGATCCTCATGACGACCAACTGCATCCAGAAGCCGAAGGACATATACAAGGACAACATATTCACCACCGGTCTGGTGGGATGGCCCGGTGTGACGCATATCAGCAATAAGGATTTCTCACCCCTTATTGAAAAGGCGCTTTCCCTCCCCGGGTTTGAAGAAGACAGCGACAAGGGATCTGTCATGGTCGGGTTTGCCCGCAGTGCCGTGATGGGCGTGGCAGACAAGGTGATTGAAGCGGTTAAGGGAGGCGCCATCAGGCACTTTTTCTTGGTGGCCGGGTGCGACGGTGCGAAACCGGGTCGGAACTACTATACCGAGTTTGTCGAGCAGGTTCCGAAAGACTGTGTGGTCCTGACGCTCGCATGCGGCAAGTTCCGATTTTTTGATAAAGACCTGGGCGACATCGGGGGTATTCCAAGGCTCCTGGATATCGGTCAGTGTAATGACGCCTACTCGGCGATCCAGATCGCGGTGGCACTGGCAAAGGCCTTTAATTGCGGGGTCAACGACCTGCCGCTTTCCATGATTCTTTCGTGGTACGAACAGAAGGCGGTCGCCATCCTCCTGACCCTGTTTCACCTGGGGATCAAGGACATCCGATTAGGACCGAGCCTGCCGGCCTTTATCACGCCCAACGTGCTGGATGTGCTGGTGAAGAACTTCAACATCATGCCGATCACGACGCCGGAGGAGGACCTGAAGGCTATCCTGGGGTAAGGTCTTGGGCAGAAATTACAGGGTCACGGGGACAGCAGGAACGCGCTGTCCCCTGTGACCGTGCCAAAAACCAAAGGGCCTGACGTTCATTCGGCTATATGAATGATTCAGTTGAAAAGGGGGGGTATCATGAAATGCCCAGGACAGGACAGCCAGCACTGGAAACCGGGGGCCATCTTTGAGGTCAAGTGCCCCAAGTGTGGGAGTGAGGTGGAGTTTTTCAAGGATGATCCGACCCGGAAGTGCCCCAGGTGCGGTCACCGCTTCCTCAATCCGGACCTTGATTTCGGGTGCGCCTCCTACTGCCCGTATGCGGAGCAGTGCATCGGGAATCTTCCCCCGGAACTCCTTGCCCAGAAAGAAAACCTGCTCAAGGACCGGGTCGCCATTGAGATGAAGCGATATCTGAGGCATGATTTCAAGCGCGTCGGGCATGCCATCCGGGTGGCCCGATACGCCGAGCAGATCGGCCGGGAAGAAGGCGGCAATCTGGCGGTCATCCTGTGCGCGGCATATCTTCGGGACCTGGAGCCCGGATCACAGGACAAAAACATCTCCGTGGCGCGGGAGATCCTGATACGACTCGGGGCCAAGGAGGCGCTGGTGGAAGAGGTGTGCGACATGATCGCCCGTGGCCACGAGACGGGTGAAAACGATGGTGTCAATTTAAAGAGTCTCCACGATGCCGATAGGATTGCGGGGCTCGAAGAAAAGCAAAAGGAAGATCCGGACGATAAAGAGGAACTGACCCGTTTCATAGAGACGTCGTTTCTGACCGAGAGCGGGCGTAACCTGGCAATGAAAAGGTTTTTGGAATAGGACGCAGATTGGCTCAGATATCGCAGATATCTATTCAACCTGCATAGGGTGCATCTTGAAACCCTGCACCCTGCGTCCATCTGCGTCCAAACAGGATGGGGAAGGAATCGTCTTATGAAAGTGATGCGAAAGATAATCGAAATCGATGATGAACTCTGCGACGGGTGCGGCCAGTGCGTGCCGTCCTGCGCCGAGGGGGCCATAGAGCTGGTTGACGGCAAGGCCCGTCTGGTGGCGGAGAAATACTGCGACGGCCTGGGCGCCTGCATGGGGGAGTGCCCGAAAGGGGCGCTCAGGATTGTGGAGCGTGAGGCAGAAGACTTTGACGAGGAGGCGGTGGAGCAGTACCTCAGTGAAAGGCCGGGCGAACCGGAGACGGTCCCCATGGCCTGCGGATGTCCCTCCACCCAGGTCCAGACCTTCATCCCGGGGGCTCCCTCCGGGGAGTCCACGAAAACGGACCTGCAGGCCGGGGCAGGGTCCGCCCTCGCCCACTGGCCGGTTCAGATTAATCTGATCCCGGCCAACGCGCCGTTTCTAAAGGGAGCCGATCTGCTGATCGCCGCGGATTGCGTCCCGGTGGCCTTCCCTGATTTTCACCAGGGATTCGTGAAAGGGAAGGTGGTGATGGTGGGGTGTCCCAAGTTCGATGATGTGGAGGGGTATATCAATAAGTTTACGGACATATTCAAGACCGCGGGCATCCGAACGATCACCGTCGTGGTCATGGAGGTTCCCTGCTGTTCAGGGCTGCCCATGATCGTGAAACGGGCACTGGAGGCGTCCGGGAAAGAGATCCCAATGGAGCAAGTGGTGATCAGTACGCGGGGGGAAATTCTGAAAAGAAAGAGGATTGCCGCGTAACGGTTTGATCTTATATTAGGCATAATAAGGAGTTCACATTTTTCTCTGGCACCTGACACCTGGAGCTTGAGCAAGGTCTACCTGAGACCGAACCTGAGTATCATGTAGATCCGCAACAATTTGATTTAACAGAAAAACGGAGGTAACGTCATGTCCACCATCAAGATCAAGGGAATGTCGTGCAACCACTGCGTCATGGCCGTTCAGAAGGCCTTGAGCGCGATTGAGGGGGTGAGAAATGTCAATGTGGATCTCCAAAAGGGTGAGGCCACATTTGATGAGACAACTCCCGTTGATATGAACACCCTGCGGGAAGCAGTTACAAAGGCGGGGTATCAGGTTGCCTGAAAAGGTCCAGCTTCAGATCGCAGGGATGTCCTGCGCGGCCTGCGTTCGACGGGTCGAGCAGGGATTGGCAGACCTGAAGGGCGTGTCATCGGCCTCGGTCAATTTTGCAACGCAAAAGGCCACGCTGCAGTATGATCCGGCAGAGGTGGGCATGGATCAGATGGCCGAAAAGGTCAGGGATCTGGGCTATGAGGTGCTCGGCCGGGATGCAGGAGGGGAACCTGCGCTTCAGAAGACCACTGTATCCATCGGGGGAATGACGTGCGCCGCCTGTGTCCGGCGTGTGGAATCCACCCTTGAAGGCATCGAGGGCGTCACCGATGCAGCGGTCAACCTGGCCACCGGGAGGGCTACGGTGACCCACCGGCCCGATTGGGCCGGGCTTGAGGTCGTCCGGAAAACCGTATCGGATGCAGGATACGCGTTTTTGGGGGCCTCTGAAGAGCTGCTCGAAGATCCGGTGGAGGCGGCCCGGATCAGAGAAGTCAGGGAACTCAAGACCCGATTTTGGGCCGGCGTGGTCCTGAGCGTTATTATCTTTATGGGTTCCATGCAGTCGTGGTTTCCCTTTCTTCGTCCCATTCCCAGGGAGATCATGCTGGTGGTCCTCTTCATTCTCACCACGCCCGTGGTCTTCTGGGTGGGGAGCCGGTTTATCATCGGGGCGATCAAGGCGGCCCGGCAGAAGACCACGGATATGAATACCCTGGTGGCGGTGGGGGCCCTGTCGGCCTATCTCTATTCGTCTTTGGCAACCTTTGCGCCCCGGCTGTTCGTCGAGGCAGGGATGTCCTTTCATGTCTATTTTGACGGAGCGGCCATGATCATTACCCTGGTCCTCTTAGGCCGCCTCTTGGAGGCAAGGGCCAAGGGAAAGACCTCTTCGGCCATTAAAAGCCTCATGGGGCTCAAGCCCCGGACGGCCCGCGTCATTCGAGACGGCACGGAATCAGACATCCCCATAGCGTCGGTCATCCCGGATGACCTGATCGTGGTGCGGCCCGGCGAAAAGATCCCCACCGACGGGGTGGTGGTTTCCGGGTCTTCGGCCGTTGACGAGGCCATGCTGACCGGTGAGAGCATCCCGGTCGCAAAGGAGCCAGGAAGCGAGGTCTTTGCAGCCACCATCAACAAGAGCGGGAGTTTCACTTTCAGGGCCACCCGGGTGGGGGCTGAAACCGCCCTGGCGCAGATTATCCGGATGGTGGAGGAGGCCCAGGGCTCCAAGGCCCCCATCCAACGTCTTGCAGACAAGGTGGCGTCCATCTTTGTGCCGGTGGTTTTCGGTATTGCCATCCTCACCTTTGTGATCTGGTATGTCCTGGTCCCGGAACCCATCTTCAGCCGTGCACTCCTCAATTTTGTATCGGTCCTGATTATCGCCTGTCCCTGTGCCATGGGCCTGGCCACGCCCACGGCCGTTATGGTGGGGACCGGCATCGGGGCTGAAAACGGCATCCTGATCAAGGGGGGCGAAAGTCTGGAAAACGCCTACAAGCTGACCGCCATCGCCTTTGACAAGACCGGCACCCTGACACAGGGAGCGCCCAAGGTCACGGATATCCTGTGCACCCAAGATCGGACAGAAGAGGAGGTCCTCAGCGTCGCGGTTTCCATTGAATCGGTGTCTGAGCATCCCCTGGCCCAGGCGGTGGGTGCAAAGGCTCGGGAGCTGCATATCGCACCCCGGGAAGTCGCAGGGTTTGAGGCCCTGTCAGGGCTCGGGGCCCGGGGCTTGATTGAAGGAAAGGTGTGCGTCCTGGGCAACCGCCGGTTAATGGAGAATGAGGGGATATCGGTAGAGGGCCTTGACCCGGCGGCCGATCGGCTTGCCGGCGGGGGGAAGACCTGTGTATTTGTGGCAGAAGGAGGCCGCGTGGCCGGTCTTATCGCATTTCTGGATCCGCCCAAGGCGTCTGCGGCGGAGGCCGTCGCCGCCCTCAAAGCCATGGGGCTTCGAACCGTCCTGATTACCGGGGATAACCAAAGGAGCGCCCGGGCCATCGGTGAACCCTTAGGCATGGATCAGATCCTGTCGGAGGTGCTGCCGGCCGGTAAGGTCGATGCGATCAAGGGGTTGCAGGAAGAAGGCCATGTGGTCGGGATGGTGGGAGACGGGATCAACGATGCACCGGCCCTGTCGGCCGCGGATATCGGCATTGCCATCGGCGCGGGCACGGACGTTGCCATGGAGGCCAGCGATATCACCCTCATGCGGGATGACCTCAACACAGTGCCGGAGGCGCTCAGACTTTCGTTTGAGACCATGAAGGTCATTAAACAGAATCTCTTCTGGGCGTTTTTCTACAACAGCCTCGGGATCCCCATTGCAGCAGGGATCTTGTACCCCTTTTTCGGAATCCTGCTGAACCCTGTATTTGCAGCGGCCGCCATGGCAATGAGTTCGGTATCGGTGGTGAGCAATTCCCTGAGGCTGAGAAGAACAGCGACATCGAGGCGCAAAAACTGACGGGGAATAGCCACAGGCAAAAAATTTCTCACACAAAGACACGAAGCCACAAAGATTTTTTTGAGACACGATGTTGACGAGCAAAGCATTAAAGGGTGTAATTCGCTAACGGGAGGAAAACATAATGAAAAAGGTTGAGCTGTTCAAGGAAAACGATTTTAACGATCTCCACATGAGTCGTCTCCTGGTCCATGATTCCCCTTACTTCAAGATCCTCAACTTTAATTTCAAGGCCGGTCAGGAGCTTCCCATCCATTCTCATGAGATGGAGGGCCAGGTGAGCATCGCCGTGCTGGAGGGGGAGGGGGAATTTCTGGCAAAAGAGGGGGCGACGCTCCCTGCCGGCCCGGGGGATGTCCTGGTTTCCGATATCAGCGAACCCCACGGCATCCGGGCCAGGAGCGATCTGCGCGTCCTGGTGACCATTGCACCCCCCATCTGATGAACGCCTGCCCGGAACGGGTTGACGTCAGGTGGACCGGGTAGTGAACAGGAAAGGGTTCTTTGTGGGAGAGGTCCTGAGCTACAGCTTCTTCAAGACGGCCATGGCCGCCCTTTTGACCCCCATTTCGGGGTCTGAAAGCATACCCTCGATCATCCCCTTGATCTCTGAAAGCGCTTCTTTCCCGAATTCTGCCAGTTCTCTCAGGGCAAGGGCGCGGATTCGCGGGTCTGCATCCGAGAGGGCCCGGACATAGACCTCCAGATGGGTCTTGGCGTCGGTGACCAGCCCAAGGAGCACCAGGGCGTCAAACCGAAGATCATCATCCTCGTGTTTTAGGTACTCCAGATAGACGGAGATCACCTCGTCCCTCCTGGAATAGAATCGCCATAGATTGAAAAGAATGGCCCGCTTCTGGTCCCGCGATCCATGTTCGAGCCTCTCCAGCATCAGGCTGAGTATCCGGTCATCGCGCAGATTGGCAAGGGCATTGACCGCATTTTGCTGGACCCGGGTGTCCGGATCGTACAGGCGTTCAATCAGGGGAATGGCGGCCTGGGCGTTTCCTTCCCACCCCAGGGCAAAGGCGGCGTTCATCCGCATCAGGGGGTCTTCGTGGGTCAGTTCTCGAAGAAGTCGGTCGATGATCGGCTGGGGATCTTTCAAAAAAGGAAAGATGACGCTCAGTTGAATCGAGGCGTCGTGCCTGCTGTCTTCGGATTCGTGGGCGTCAATCATCATCTCATAAAGGGGCCAGGCCACTTCCTGCTTGGCAAAGCTGCCAAGGAGCAGCATGATCTCGTGCTTCGCTTCGCGGTCGGCATGCTTCAATGCCTTTAGAAGGAGCGGCACCGCCTTGTTCCGCTCTTCCAGGAACAGCTCTACGGAATCCAGATAGGGTTGGGCATGCTGAAGGACCTGCTCCCTGGTCTCAAAGGGTATGATCTTGATCTTGTTCATCTCGGCTCATTTAAAAAGAGTTTGTTTTCTGATATCATTCCACCCGAGGAGGACGCCTCATCTCTTTCTGGGCTGAAACGGGGAAATGGATGCTGTGGCGAACATAGGGCATTTAATTTCATTCCGCAACCCATTTTTCTCGATCCCGGCATAACAAACCAATTCTTTCTGCTTGACTTTTCGGGAAAATGGGTTTATCTTTAATTTTAATCATAAATGGCCCGTCCTTATCTGGCGGGTCGGTTTCGATCTGAAGGAAAGCTCCATTTGCTAAAGTGGCAACCTGCAGTCTGGAACTATGAGAATTCTTTGAAAGGAGGGTGTCACAATGGCTAATGGAACTGTAAAGTGGTTCAGCGACCAAAAAGGGTTTGGATTTATCGAGCAGGAAGATGGACCGGATGTTTTTGTCCATCATTCGGCAATCAATGCGTCAGGTTTCAAGTCCCTCAATGAGGGCGATCGCGTTACCTTTGATGTAGAGCAGGGTCAAAAAGGCCCGGCTGCGGCGAATGTAACGGTAGTTTAGACCCGAATTTGATTCTTGGTTAAAGAGGAGGCATTCCATTCAATATGATGGAATGCCTCTTTTTTTGTAAAGGCGCACAGGTTCCGGGTTCAACGTTCAAGGTTAATGTGGCGGTGGACGTTGTAATTCAAGGGCAAGCGGGAGTCCTTGCCAAGGTCGCAATGATCACGCGACCGTGTGATGAGGCGTTTTTCCTGTCAATGGCCTCACGGCCCCACGACAAACCTCTCACGTATGCGCGAAAGCCGTGAGGATCGCTGAAAGAGGCGTAAGGGTGTGGACGTACGCTCGATTGAGAGACACAATGGCGCCGTATCCTGAACATCAAATTCCTTGAACGCAATGAAAAAAGCGCTTGCCCTCATTTCCATCTGCCTGATAGGCACTGTGCTGATCCTCAAGGAGGGCGGCATCGAGCGGCCTTCGGGAGAGGTGAAGGACGGGTGTCTCTTCTGCCACAAGGAGATGAAAGATCCGGATCCCTCTCACCCGGTTTCGGCCTTTGGATGCGCTGTGTGTCACCTGGGAAACCGGTATTCATCCGACCGGGACAGGGCCCATTTCGGCATGGTTCAAAACCCGGGCGATCTCCGCGTTGTGGACAAGACCTGCGGGAAATCCGGCTGTCACGCGGATATGGTGGATCGGGTGAAAAAGAGCGTCATGGCCACCAATAGCGGGATGATCCGGATCATTCAAGAGGAGTGGCTCCAGAGGGTCGACCTGAAAGACGCCTCCCCAGTTGTCGCGGGTCTTCGTGTCAGCGATCTCTACGAAAAGAAATCCCCGCAAAACCTTGCCATTGACCATTATCGAAAACTGTGCGGGGGATGCCATCTCTGGAAGCCAAGGGGGGACGGAAGGGGCGAGGTCGCCCGGCGGGGAGGCGGGTGCAGCGATTGTCATGTCCTGGATGAGGAGAAAAGGGAAGACCCAAAAACCAGAATGATCCAACACCCGGTTATGACAACGAGGATCCCTTCCGAAAACTGCACCAAGTGCCACAACCGGTCTGCCAGGATTGGGCTTTCCTATTTCGGAAGGTTCGAATCCGCTGGATACGGGACGCCCTATGAGGGGAGTGGCCTCAGCGAGAGGAAACTTTCCGGAAATCGTTTTTTTATGAATCTTCAGGCAGATGTCCATTTCAGAAAGGCCGGCATGGAATGCATCGACTGTCATACGGCTACCGGGCTGATGGGGGATGGACAGGCCTATGATTACATGAAAGATCAAACGGATATCACCTGTGAGGCGTGTCATTCTCCCACGTTTTCCCCGATTGAAACAACCGATACCCTTGCCGGGCGACTGGCCTTTCTCAATAAACGGGTCCCCGGCGTTGCCGGAAAATCGGTAGGCCTCACCAAAAAGGGAACTCCCATCTACAACCTGCAAGAGGAGAAGAGAACGATCTTTTTCTACCGCAAGATGGACGGGTTGCCCATTGAAATGAACGTGACATTGCCGGAGAAGCCGCACCATCGCCTAAAGGGGCATGAACGTCTTTCCTGTCAAGCGTGTCACGCCGCCTGGATACCCCAGTGCTACGGGTGCCACCTGACATATACAAAATCGGAACAGCAGACAGACTGGCTGACCAAGGAAAAATCGATAGGCAGATGGAAAGAGGCCCGTTCCTATATCCGTTTTTCAAGGCCTGCCCTGGGCATCAGAGAGGACCGTGAGGTCTTTCCCCTCTCTCCGTGCCAGATGTTTGTCTCTGTCTTCGACGAATCGAGTCAATACCGGAAGGAACAATCCTTCAAGGTCAAGAACTTGTCGGCATTTGATCCTCATACCACTGCCGCAAAATCGAGGACCTGTCTGGAATGCCATCAGGACCCCAAAGTCGTGGGCCTGGGTGAGGGTATCCTGCATCAGAAAGAGGGGAGACGCATATTCAGACCGACCTATGATGCCGTTGGCTCAGGCCTCGGCCTTTCGCATCCTTTAGACGCCTATGTGAGCCTTGATGGCGAGCCCTTCCAGACCGGTTTCAAAAACGGCGTGAGACCTTTCACCGGCGATGAGATCGATCGGATTCTCGGGGTGGCGCCATGTCTTGGATGTCACCCGACATATGATGACCCGATCTATCGGAACTTTCAGGAATCCAAGGGACGATTCCAAGGGGAGGAGGCGGGACTCCCATGTCTGAAATAAGGCCCTCCCCCGGTAAGCCCGCTCTGAGGATCATGGCCGTCCGGCTGGTGATGACAGGGCTTGTTTTGAGCTGTTTCAGCTCCTTTTCCCATACCCTGGCATCGGAAAGGATCAACTATGCCGACTGCCTGAGCTGTCATCAGGGGATCGAATCCATCAGCGAGAGGCACCCGTTTTCATGTGCTGACTGCCATCTGCCGCCTGGGGACAGACAAGCCAAGTCCCTTACGGATCATCGGAAAATCGTGCGGAATCCTTCCGCCCCTGAACAGGCAGGGGTATTCTGCGGCCCATGTCACGAAGCCGAAATCAAAACGGTTCGCAATTCCCTTCATTCGACCATGGCCGGGGTGATCAACCAGACGCGTTACCTTTGGGGTGCACAGGAGACGGCGGCCCCGGCCGCTTACGGGCTGAGCGGGCCCCTTAGGCACTTGCCCACGCCCCAAGCGGAAATCGAGCCGAAAACCCCGGCCATGCTGGTGGACGATTTTTTAAGAAGGCGATGTCTCAGGTGCCATATCCACGGAAAAGGCCCGGAGGGTCGCGGACTCTACAGGGCAACCGGCTGCGCTGCGTGTCACGTGCTGTACAGTAACGAGGGCCGATATGAGGGCGGCGATCCGGTCATCGATCGTTCCAAAACGGGATATCCTGTCAGGCACACTTTTACGACCAGCATCCCGAACGATCAGTGCCTCCACTGTCACAACCACAATCATGTGGGCGCCGATTATGAGGGGCTGTTCGAGCATGACACCAGCGATGTGTACCGGTCGCCCATGATAAACGGGAGTCTCAGACCGATGATCTATGGCCTGGATCATCACCGACTGGCCAGGGATATCCATGCGGAAAAGGGCCTCTGGTGCATCGACTGTCACACCCGAAGCGATGTCATGGGGGACGGCCGCGTGTACAGTTTCCAGATGGAGGTTCCGAAACGGTCGTGCAGCGACTGTCACGGCGGATTTGGTGGAAAGCCCCCGGATCTGACGAACCCGGCGATTCGGAAGGGCCCGGCCGGGGCACGCTTTATTGGAAAGAACCGCGGAGGGGAACAGAGGCTGCCGAGATTCCGTCCGGATTCAACCGGCCACCGGATCGAGGCCCACGCCAGGGTTCGGTGCAGCGCCTGCCATGCCCAGTGGTCATTTCAGGACTATGGGCTGAGCGTCATGCGTGAAGACCGTATCCATGACTACAAGTGGCGGGATCTCAGCGTCCAGGGGGACCCCTTTCTCCAGAAGAAATTGAAAACCTATGCCGAGCGCCCGGAGACAGCCTATCCGGTATCGGTCGATTATCTGTCCGGCCTGGAAAGGGGAGGGATCTGGTCCATGGGATGGCGCTTCAGGCGGTGGGAACCCATGCCCCTGGGCGTGGACCTTGTCGGCAGATATGCCATCCTGCGCCCCCTTTACCAATATCTCATCTCCTATGTGGATCGAGCAGGGAATGTTCCCTTGGACAGCACGGCCCCCGAAAGGGGCGACGGCTCCGGAAAGGGCTGGGCGTTCATGCCCTACGTGCCCCACACCATCGCTCCGTTCGGCCGGGCCTGTACGGCCTGTCACATGAACCGGTCCACGGCTGGCCTCGGGATCCAGGATGAACTGACGGTGGACACGGTCCTCTCGGTCCCTTCACCCCCGCCGGTAAAGGGCATGCGCCTTTTGAGCGGGGAAGAGCAGAGAAGACTGATGGAGCCCTCGGTTCACTGGCATCGGGAAAGGCTGAGGGGACTTGCCGGCCCCAATATATTGCCCAGGTAAATGCCCTCGGGCTTCACCGGTTTTTCCTGTTGCCGGCGGTTCGGCGTTTTCCTTTGAATGCCCTCACGGGTACACTCCAAACGTTGCGTGCAGAATCTGCGAGGGCGCTGCAGCCGTGAACCGTCACAAATCAGCTTTGTGCGGCTAGAATATACCCTTGTTGGATTTTATGCTTGTCTTTTGGTTTCATTTGTGCTAAACTTTATTGCATCGATACCAAATGTCTGTATGGACAGGCAGTTGTTGTATTACGTCGTTGCTGCCCGGCAAGGGCAGATGGTTCTTTCGGCATTGGCACCGATTCGGCGGGTACAGGGAAATGGAACAGGTCTTGCTTCTGAATATCACCTACGAGCCTTTGAAGATCATCAACTGGAAGAAGGCGATCACCCTCTCCATGCTGGGCAAGGTGGAGGTGCTTGAGGAATATGGGAGGGAAATCCATTCGGTCAGCTTTACCATCAAGCTGCCGTCCGTCGTCCGGCTCCTCAGGATGGTCAAGAAGCCGAAGAACGCCGTGAAGTTCTCGAGGCAGAATATCTACGCCAGGGACAAGTATCAGTGTCAGTATTGCGGCCGCAGACTCCCTGTGGAGGAACTGAGCTACGATCATGTCATCCCCAAGTCCCGGGGAGGGAAAACCCTCTGGACCAATATCGTCACCTCCTGCATGGACTGTAACCGGAAAAAAGGGGGCCGTACCCCGAATGAGGCGAATATGACCCTGATCCGCCAGCCTGCCCGGCCCACATGGCTCCCCGCCTTCAGGGTCACCATCGGGTTCAGAGAGGTCCCCACATCGTGGCGGGACTATCTGTACTGGAATGTGGAACTGGTGGAATAAGAGCGCCCGGGGCTATGGTATGGCCGCGGCTATCCTGGCCGCGGTCTTCTGAATCGCCTCCATGTCGCCTTCCTTGAGTTCCCAGGCTGCCACCGGAAGCTCGGGTCCCCCGGCCATCCTGGGGACCAGGTGGAGGTGATAGTGCAACACCACCTGATTTGCGCCCGGACCGTTCAATTGAACGCAGGCCACCCCTGAAGGATTCAGGGCCGTCTGGATGGCCTGAATCACCTTTTTGGATGCCAGGTGGATTGCCGTCAGGTCATCGTCTGAAATCTCCCACAGGTCTTTGGCGTGTCGCTTGGGGATGATGAGGGTGTGCCCGGGCGAGATCGGGTTGATGTCCTCAAAGGCCAGGACCTTCTCGTCCTCATATACCCTGAAGCTGGGGATCTCCCCCTTTACAATTTTGCAGAAGATACACTCGTTCATTCGTTTCCCTCCTTGTCAGGGGCCGCCTGTTGGCCTGTAAGCGTATGCATCAGCCCTTGAAGGCGCGATTTTTTTGACTCGGCGATATCAGGGGCCTTCCGGATGTTCATGGCCCTCATTAGATCATACGTCCCATCCTCGAACAGGACCGGGATCTGAACCACGTAGTCGGGATGATGACAGCACCCGGGCGCAAAATAATGACCCGGCCGTTTTCCCTCCTTCAGTCTGTTTCCGGCCGATGCCAGCATCGCCTCAGAAATCACCACCCCGGCCTGCCCCGTGAACGTGGTTACCATGTCCCCCGGGTCGAACAGTCTTTTTTTCGCCATCGGTCATCCTTTCCAGCACGGTATCCGTTATTCGCGAAAATCTTACCCCCCTCTTCCGGGGTTGTCGAGAATTTTTTTGTGGCCCGTCAAATCCGTTACCAGATCCCTGAGGAGGGAGATCTCCCGGTCACGAAGCCGGTGGAGCAAGGCCTCGAGGGTCTGTAACGCCGCAGGGATATATGACTCGAAATAGGGCTTGTTCATCACCTGCGTCAGATAGGAAAAGGCCCCTAACATCTGGAGGTTCCGCTGAATGGCGAGGTAGGGATAGTATCTCTCAAACGCCCCGGCCCATGTGGGATCGTGGTCCTTGATCAGGTCCAGATAGCGTTCATAGATCGTTTTCTGCTGCGCCCGGGAAAGCCGGGTGTAGGGATCGATGATCAGGGAGGCCAGATCGTATCCAAGGGGACCCAGTCGCCCCCCCTGCCAGTCCACAAACCCGATATTTCCCCTGGAGACCATGATGTTTCGCGACTGGAAATCGCGGTGAAGAAAGAAGCGGCTGTCTGCCCCAGAAGCGGTCTCCGCCAGATGGCGAAATGCGGGACCGAGGTCCGGCCCGTCTGCGGCGACCCCCAGGTAGCGGCCCAGAAAGGCCTCTTTGAAATACTCCGCCTCGTATCGCAGCATGACGGTCCGGTCATATCGCCCTGTCTGGCAGCACCACGAAGGGTCAAAGCCGGCCGCCCCTTCCATCTGGAGGCGGAAAAGATGCCCCAGCACCCTTTCATACAGGGGCATCGGATCATCTCCGGAGGTCGCCGCATCCTGCAGGTTCCTATGTCCCAGGTCCTGCATGATGAACCAACCGGATGTCACATCGTATCCATAGATTTCCGGGACAGGGATCCCCCTTTGGCGGAGGTGTATGCCGATCTTGAGGTAGGCGCGGTTCTCGCGCCTGACGGCCGGATCATCAGGGGGATTGGACATGGCGATGAGGGAGGTCCCTGGTTCCTGCATGACGATGCGCCAGAAGATGCGCCTGGACCCGTCCCCTGCAAGACGCTGGAATTCAATTGGGTCCGGGGAATGGCCCTGTTCCTTCAGGGATTTCAGGATGGCTGTTTTCAGATCTCGGTTCATAGGACGCTGCCGATGAGATCTTCGGCCACGGTTCGGGATGACATCACGATGCTGTCCATTATGCGGACCCCCTTTTTGACGGTCACGTCTTCCCAGAGAACCGACCGGCCTACCTTCGCCGCCGCCTCGATGACGGTTCCGCTGCCCATGACGGCCCAGTCCGTTATCGCGGCAGAGGGATGGATCCGGCAGCCCGGTCCGGACAACCGGCGATTGCCGTGCAACGCCTCCCGGTTGGCAAGGAGATAACTGCGGAGGGTTCCCACATCCCGCCAGTAATGGCCCCTGGAGACATAGGCCCTGATCGGA
This sequence comes from Candidatus Desulfacyla sp., assembly GCA_046484725.1. Taxonomy (GTDB): domain Bacteria; phylum Desulfobacterota; class DSM-4660; order Desulfatiglandales; family Desulfatiglandaceae; genus AUK324. The sequence goes on from JAWOIH010000019.1 coordinate 14,273, forward strand.
TGCCCCCTGCTGATCAGATTCAAGTAACAATCGATAATGCTGGAGAACCCCCTCGAGGGGATATGGGAGAGGAGGTCCGGTTCCATAATATGAATTCCCGTAAAAGCCAGTCTGCCGGGGCCGGGCTTGGAAGCGATATCCAGAATGTCAAACGCATCGTTGATGCGTACCTGGTTGAAGGGTTCGCAGTCATGAAGGATCAGGGTGACCAGGTTGCCTCTCTCCTGATGCGCCCGGAGTGCCCCGGCCAGATCAATGTCGGTCAGGATGTCGCTGTTCATGACGATGAAGGGCGCATCATTCCAGAAGCCCTCGGTGTTTTTGATGCCCCCGCCCGTCCCCAGGATGCGGGCTTCCTCCTTGACCTGAATCTTGAGCCCGAAAGGCCGTCCTCCGTCCAGATGGGCCGCCAACTGCCCTTTATGATGATGGGCGTTCACGACAAGTTCGTGAACGCCGTATCGCCTGAGGTAATCGATGACCCGGTCAATCATGGGCCGGTTGCCCACCGGCATGAGGGGCTTCGGCCTTCTCAGGGTCAGGGGCCTCAGCCGGGTTCCGAGGCCTGCTGCGAGGATCATTGCCTTCATGACGTCTTTTTCCGTTGCATTTGTGTTGAAGTGATTATACACCATAAATAGGCATGTCAATGAATATTCCTTAAAAATCGGAGGAACACCGATAGATGCATTCCCTCCTGGATCTCTCAGAGCTGGATGGGAGGATCGGCAGATTGTTCATGGCCGGAATCCCCGGGCCCGAGATGGACAGGGAGACGGAGGCCCTGATCCGGAACCACGCCCTGGGCGGTGTTATTCTGTTTTCACGAAACATCGAAGGGCCCATCCAGGTAGCCACCCTCTGCAGCCGGCTGCAGGAGGCGGCCATGGACAGCCAGGGGATCCCCCTCTTCCTGGCCGTTGACCAGGAGGGAGGTCGGGTCGCCCGATTGCAGGAGCCGTTCACCCGGTTCCCCGGCAACAGCGTCATCGGGAGCGGCCCGGATGCAACAGAGAGGGCCGAGGCGTTCGGTAAGACAACCGCAAGAGAGATGAGGCTGGTCGGGCTGAACATGGATATGGCGCCGGTGGTTGACGTCCGGATGGGGGCCCCCGAAGAGCACCTGGACGGAAGGATATTCAGCGACGACCCTCAGAGGGTCGCCATGCTCGGCCAGTGTGTGGTGAAAGGTCTTCAGGAAAACGGGGTGATGGCGGTGGCCAAGCATTTTCCCGGCCTGGGCAGGGCCACCCGCGATCCCCACCACGACCTGCCGACCATCGAAGCGGATATGCAGGAAATAGAAGCGTTTCATCTCCCTCCGTTCAGGGCTGCCATGGAGCAGGGCGTTGCCGCTGTCATGACGTCTCATGCCCTCTATCCGGCACTCGATCCGGAATACCCGGGGACCCTCTCACACAGGATCGTCACCGGGCTGATACGAGAAACGCTGGGGTTTGACGGACTCGTCGTCACAGACGATCTGGAAATGGGTGCGATACAAAAGGGGTGGGGCGTGGCCGCGGGCGCTGTGGCCGCATTCGCGGCCGGGTGCGACATTCTGCTGATATGCAAGGATCAGGGTGCTGTTTTGGAAGGGATGGAGCGAATGAGGGACTGTCTTCTCCGGGAAGAGGTGCCGTTGGCGCGTCTCCATCAGTCGGTGCGACGGGTGATGGCGGCAAAGGGCCGGTTTCTCGGCAAATCGGGCGATATCTCTCTAAATGAGATCAAAGACTATTTCAAACTGCAACATGTTGGATAGACATGCGATTTATGATTGTCGATTGAATAACGCCTTAAAAACAGGAGGATGCATACGCGAAGCCCCAGAAACGCTTTATCGTGTGGAGGCCTTCACGTGTCCGGGATAGCCGAACCGGGAGACGGCCCGGCAGCATCCGAGGCCGCTTGAGAGGGTATCCTTTCGATCGGTCGGCGAGGACTGGTCCCGGGGCGCAGGTCAGGTCTCTTGACAGGGAGGGTTATATTATCTATTCTCGACCAGGTTTTTTACAAAGCTTAAAGGAAACAACGAAAGCAATGGTGGTGTTCAAGCCTTCTGTTGGCTTTGAAAACCTTTAAGGGAGGATGGCAATGCCGGTCTATACCTGGGCTGCGGAGACACGGAAAGGTCGGGTCATAAAGGGAGAACTGGAGGCGGTGGATGAAAAATCGGCGGCCCTCCAGTTAAAGCGGCGCAATCTTACGGTCAAAAAGCTCAAGGCCAAGCCAAAGGATCTCTTTGAAGGTCTCTCTTTCATGCAGCCCAAAGTGACCAACAAGGACATCGTCATATTCACCCGGCAGTTTTCCACCATGATCGACGCGGGGCTTCCCCTTGTTCAGGGTCTTACGATCCTTGCGGACCAGGCCGAGAACAAGACCTTCAAGGGCATCCTCAAGCAGATTGTGAAGGACGTGGAAGGGGGATCCAGCCTTGCCGAGGCCATGGAGAAGCACCCCAAGGTATTCGATGACCTCTTTGTCAATCTGGTCGCGGCCGGTGAGGTGGGAGGGATTCTGGACACCATCCTCCAGCGTCTGGCCTCCTATATAGAGAAGGCGGAAAAGCTCAAGTCCCGTATCAAGGGGGCCATGACCTATCCGATTGTCGTGGTTGCGATTGCCATCATCGTTATCGCCGTGATAATGATCTTTGTCATTCCGGTATTTCAGGAGATGTTTGCAAGCTTTGGCAAGGCCCTTCCCGTGCCGACGCAGGTGGTGGTGGCAATGAGCAATTTCACCAAAAGCAACATCCACTACATGATCGGCGCCCTGGTGGTATGCGTGTTCCTGTTTAAAAGGTATCGGGCCACCGCAAGGGGTAGAAAGAGCACGGACACCCTGTCACTGAAACTGCCCATATTCGGCCCTCTACTGAAAAAAGTTGCGGTCGCCAGATTCTCCAGGACCCTGGGAACGATGATCAGCAGCGGGGTCCCAATCATTACGGCCCTGGAGATCGTTGCCAAGACAGCAGGCAATGTGGTTCTCGAAGAGGTGATTCTCGAGGTCCGTTCAAGCATCGCCGAAGGGCAGCCCATTGCCGAACCCCTTTCTGAAAATGAGATATTTCCCAGCATGGTCGTTCAAATGATCGCGGTGGGTGAGGCGACGGGGGCCCTGGATACCATGCTGGAAAAGATTGCCGACTTCTATGACGATGAAGTGGACGTTGCAGTGGATGCAATGACCTCCATGCTGGAACCCCTGCTCATGGTATTTCTCGGAGGATCTATCGGCGGGCTGGTTGTCGCCATGTACCTGCCCATCTTCAGTATGGCTGCTGCCATGGGATCGTAACTCCAAAACATGACCCGCCTTGAACAGAAAACACCTCAAGAGGAACTCATGAGGGAACTTCAGGTCCTGATGCTCTTGAGGGTGCTTTTCATCTCGTTTCTGTTGGGTGCCCTCATCTTTATCCAGGTTCGTGCGAGCCGTACCTATTCAGGGGATATCCACACCTCCCACTATCTCCTTCTCGCAGGCGTATATTTCATCAGCATTATTTACGTGTTTCTGTTGAAACGGTCAAAGAACATCCGGTTCCAGGCCTATCTTCAGCTCCTGACAGACACTCTCATCATCACGGTCCTCATCTACACGACCGGCGGCATTGAGAGCATATTCTCCTTTCTCTACATCTTGAGCATATTCAGCGGAAGCATCCTCCTCTACCGGAGAGGCGGCATGATTGTGGCTTCCAGCAGCAGCATTTTCTATGGGTTGCTCTTGGATCTCCACTATTATGGGGCGATCCACCCGTTATCCAGCCGGTTGAGCTATCCTGGCCAGTATCAGAGTTATTACCTCTTTTTCACCATTGCTGCAAACATGGCCGCTTTCTATCTGGTGGGGTATCTCAGCAGCTTTCTCTCGGAGCAGGCGAGAAAGAGCCGGGCCGCATTGAAGGTCAAGGAAAGCGACCTTTCCCGGCTGGAGATCCTCCACGAGAGCATTATCGGGAGCCTGACATCGGGGTTGATCGTCCTGGATGAGGAGGAAAGGATCATCCTGTTCAATCCCGCTGCGGAAAAGATGTTCGGTTTAGCGGCAACCCGGGTCTGCGGGCATCCGATCCGTGACCATCTGCCCCGCTTGGCCGGACAGCTGAGCAGCCCCTCCTTCATTTCGAGCGGTCCACCGGGCATGCAGGCCCAACTGACCGATGTTGGCTGCCTAACGCCTGATGGAAAAAAGATGCATTTACAGATCTCCATCTCCCCTCTCCAGTATGCGTTGAGTGAACAGAGAGGGTGGATTCTCATCCTCCAGGACGTGACCCGAATGAAACAGATTCAGGAAGAGATGAAAGAGGTCGAAGGCCTGGCCCTTATCGGCGAGCTTGCCGCGGGAATGGCCCATGAGATCCGGAATCCCATGGCATCCATCAGCGGGTCCATCGAAATGCTGGGAGATGAAATCAGGCAGAACGATGTCAACAGCCGGCTCATGGATATTATACTGAGAGAAACAGAACGGCTGAACGATCTGGTGGGAGACTTTCTCCTCTTTGCCAGGGCCCAGAGACCCAGTCTGACGAAATTGGACCTGAATCAGTTGATCATCGAGTCCCTGGAGCTGTTCAAAAATAGCCAGGGATGCCATCCTGAAACAGACATCGTCATGAATTTTCAGGGTCCCGCTGTTATTGAATCGGATCCAGGTCAGCTCAAGCAGGTCCTCTGGAATCTCTTTCTCAATGCATCCCAGGCAATGGACAAGGGGGGCACCCTGACTATCACCACATCGTTGGGCCATGGATCGGCCGAATCCGGATCGAACCAGGTTACGGTTGTGATTCGTGATACCGGAAAAGGGTTCGACGAAAAAGATCTCCCTCGCGTTTTTCTCCCCTTTTTCACCACCAAGGAAAGGGGTTCCGGCCTGGGCCTGGCCATTGTGAAGCGGATCATTGACCGGCTCGGAGGGAAGGCGTCCGGCCGCAATCATCCCGAGGGCGGCGCCGAGATGACGATCGTGCTCCCTGTCCGGGCGAGGCTGGGTGAGGCATGAGGCGCAAGGCGTGAGGCATGAGGCGCAGGGCGCAGGGAGGTCTTTTTTGTGGCTTGCTCGCTGGATGTAATTTTCAGCAACGGGCAACGAGTAACCGGGCGAAAGCTCGAAGCTGAAACTGACCCGCAACCTGCCGCAACCCGTCGGAAGACAAGAAGGTAAGAAGGTGAGAAGGTGAGAAGGTAAGAGGGTAAGAAGGTAAGAAGGAGAGAAGATGATAACCGTATCCGCGAGCCGTAACGAGGAACCAGGAACCAGGAACCAGCAACGAGCACCCATATCATGTCCATATTAGACCAGAGCTGTTTTGCCGACATTTCCCGTCCGAGCCGTTATGTAGGCGGCGAGATCAACGCTGTCAGGAAAGACCCTTCCCAAACAGAGGTATCCATTGCCCTCGCATTCCCGGATGTCTATGAGGTGGGTATGTCCCACCTGGGGTTGAAGATCCTTTACCATCTTCTCAACGCCCTGGAGTGGTTGGCTGCTGAGAGGGTCTATTGCCCCTGGATGGATATGGAAGCGGAGCTGAGGCGGCTGAAAATTCCTCTCACGACACTGGAATCGGAGCGACCCCTGAGAGATTTTGACCTGGTCGGTTTCAGCCTCCAGCATGAACTTTCATACACAAACGTTTTGAATATGCTGGATCTTTCCGGCATTCCGCTGCTGGCCCGGGATCGATCCGACAACGACCCCCTTGTCATTGCCGGTGGGCCGGCCTGCTTCAACCCCGAGCCTGTTGCGGATTTCTTTGACCTGATGGTCGTGGGCGACGGCGAGTCTGTGGCCTTAAAGATATGCCATGCCGTGCGGGAGGCCAAGCGAATCCGGAAGAGAAGCAAAAAAGATCTGCTTCACGACCTGCGTCATGTGAGGGGCATATACATCCCTTCCTTCTTTGAGATCCGTTATGGATCTCATGGCTCGGTAGAGGAGATTGTCCCGGTTCACGCCGATTACCGGGAGGTAAAAAAGGCCGTTCTGCCCGATCTGGATGTCTATCCCTTTCCGGAGCGCCAGATCGTCCCATTTACCGAGCTTGTCCATGACCGGGTTTCCATTGAGATTACCCGTGGATGCACCCGTGGCTGCCGTTTCTGCCAGGCAGGGATGATATACCGCCCGGTGCGAGAACGGAGCCTTGGATCCATCATGGAAAAGGCGGAAAACGCCCTCAAGTTGACGGGCTATGAAGATCTCTCGCTTCTCTCCCTGAGTTCCGGCGATTATAGTTGCATCGGGCCCCTGCTCACGCATCTGATGGACAGGTTGTCCCCCAAAAACATCGGCGTGAGTCTCCCATCTCTCCGGGTGGACAGCCTGGATCCCGAGATGATGGAACAGATCAAACGGGTCAGAAAGACGGGGTTTACCCTTGCCCCGGAGGCCGGCAATGACCGGCTCAGGAGAATCATTAACAAGGGGTTGACACAGAAGGATATTCTGGAAACGTCGCAGGCGGTGTACCGGGCCGGTTGGACTCTGATTAAGCTTTACTTTATGATCGGTCTCCCCTATGAAGAAGAAAGAGATCTCCTGGATATCATCGCTCTTTCCAAGCAGATCAGCCGGCTGGCCGGCAGAAAAGGAAAGAAGGCCAATCTGAACGTCAGCATATCGACATTCGTACCCAAGGCCCACACCCCGTTTATGTGGACCCCACAGGTCCCTTTGGAGGAAAGCCGGCGGCGGATACACCGGATCCAGGAAGGGCTTCAAAGAAGCCGGATCCGGGTCAAATGGAACCAACCCGAATTGAGCTGGCTGGAGGGGATTTTTTCGCGGGGCGACAGACGGCTGGGCCCCGCGGTAATGGAGGCGTGGCGCCTCGGGGCAAAATTCGATGCATGGGGAGAGCATTTCAAAAAGGAGGTCTGGGAAGAGGCCTTTGCCCGTTGCGGGGTGGATCCCGACCTTTATCTCTACCGGGAAAGGGAGATGAAGGAGACCCTCCCCTGGGAGCATATCCAATCGGGGGTAACCAAGGCTTTCCTTGGAAAAGAATGGATAAAGGCCGGGGAGGCAGACCTGACCCGCGACTGCAGGCACCGCTGTCTGGAGTGCGGCGTATGCGATCATCAGGATATTGATCCGGTCCTTCATCCATGCTCAGGGAAAGGTTTCGATCCGGCCCCCGGCATGGCTCGGCCCTCTCCCGAATCTGCCACGAGATGCCGCATCACCTACAGGAAGCTTAAGAGGGCCAGGCATCTCAGCCACCTGGAGCTTGTCCGGGTTCTCGTCCGGGCCTTTCGCAGGGCCGGACTGGAGCTGGCCTGTTCCAAGGGGTATCACCCTATGCCCAAGGTCTCATTTTTCACCGCCCTTCCGGTGGGGACCGAAAGCATGGAGGAGCTGATGCATGCTGAATTCCTTGGCCCTTTAGATGTCGCTGCTCTAAAAGAGAGAATCAATGCCGAACTTCCCGAGGGCGTGGATGTGACCTCTGTGGAAGAGATTGCCCCTGGTGAAAAGAGAGTCCGCATCACCGAAAGCCGGTTTCTGATAACCTTTGACGGAATGAGATGCCAAGAAAAGGATCTGGAAAAATTCCTTCGGTCGGACCAATTTCCAATTGTCAAAAAAGGCAAACATGGAGAACATGAGATTGATGGCAGGCTCCTCGTAAGCGACATCTCGCTGGTTCCTCCCGACAAGGTGCGCCTCACCGTAAAAGAGCGGGAGGGTCCCGGTCTGAAGCCGACGGAGATTATCAAGGGCATTTTCGCACTGAAAGACGAGGACCTCCGGAACATGGAGGTGATGAAGACGGGCCAGACCCTGGAATAGACGGTGAGTCTGACCGAGGACGTTTGAACCTCTCGACGGTTACAATGGGTTAACACCCAGGAGGCATTCACCATGCCCAATGAACTGATCATCAATGCCAGGCCCTATGAGACCCGGGTCGCCCTTGTGGAAGACAATGCGGTGGTGGAACTCCACATTGAAAGAGACACCGGTCAGGAATTGACAGGGAACATCTATCGCGGCCGGGTCGCCAGGGTCCTGCCGGGGATGCAGGCCGCATTTGTTGATATCGGGCTGGGCAGGACGGCCTTTCTCTATGTAGCGGATGTGTACAAAGGTTTTTCAGACCTTGAACAGATGATGCTCGAGAACAGCCTGGCCGGAGAGGAGGCCGGGCAGGGCGAGGAATCGGATCCCGAGGCCTTGCAGGTGGATGTGTCCCATGAAAGCCCTCAGCAGATCGAGGAATTGCTCCATGAAGGTCAGAATATCATGGTTCAGGTGGCGAAAGAACCCCTTGGCAACAAGGGGGCCCGCCTGACCTCCCATATTTCCCTTCCGGGGAGGCACCTGGTCCTTATGCCCACGGTCAACCATATCGGGGTCTCCCGAAAAATAGAGGACAAGGAGGAAAGGGAGCGGCTGAAGGGAATTATCCGGAAGCTCAGACCCGATTTTCTAGGGTTTATCGTGAGAACGGTTGCCGAGGGCGGAACCAAAGAGAAGCTCGCGGCCGAGATGGATTTCCTCCTGAAGCTCTGGGGCAATATTCAGGCAAAAATGGAAAAGGGGACAAGCCCCGGCCTCCTGTACAAGGACCTCTCCATTTCCCTGAGAGCGGTGCGGGATCTGTTCACAAGAGAAGTGGACCGTTTGATTATCGATTCCGAGGAAGAATACGAGACCATCATGGAGTTCATCGACACCTTTGCCCCCAAGCTCAGGTATTCGGTCGAGTTGTATGAGGGGTCTGATCCCATCTTTGACGCCTTTGGGGTGGAAATAGAGATTTCGCGGGCTCTGGGGACTAAGATCTGGCTGAAATCAGGCGGCTATATCGTGATTGAACTGACCGAGGCCCTCACCTCAATTGACGTGAATACCGGAAGTTACGTTGGCAAGAGAAATCTGGAAGAGACCATCCTCAAGACCAACCTGGAGGCCGTCAAGGAGATCGCCTATCAGTTGCGGCTCAGGAATATCGGGGGGCTTATTGTGATCGATTTCATCGACATGGAAAAAATCCCCAACCGCCATCGGGTGTTCATGGCCCTCAAGGAGGCCTTGACCAAGGACAGGGCAAAGACAAATGTCCTCCCCATGTCCGACTTGGGGCTGATCGAGATGACGCGGAAGCGGACCCGCGCAAGCCTGAACCGGTTGCTGACCGACGCCTGCTTTTATTGTGAGGGCCGGGGCACCCTCAAATCGGCCAAGACCATCTGCTACGAGATATTCAGGGACCTGGAGAGGGAGTGCACAAGCCCTGAAGATGGGGGAAAAGTCTATGTCCTGGTAAACCCGGAAATAGAAAAGGCCCTCAAGGAAGAGGAACAGAAGTCGATTATTGACCTGGAAAAAAGGATCGCCAGAAGGATCATCATCATGGGCAAGGAAAATTTCCACATGGAACAGTATGAGATAACGCTTTAGGACCTTTTACGTTTTTTGCGAAGCATGGACAGGGCTTCTTCCACTTGCTTTTTGGTAAACGTCTTCTTGCACGAGGTACACTGATACCGTTCTTCTATAATTTTGTCATAGATCAGGTCATCAGAAAAATTGACGCCATGAAACCGGAGGCAGAAGTTGTAAATCAGGTTGAAGTCTTTATTCGAGCAGGCATCACAAACAAAAAAGTCTAAAATATCGTCCATCTGTATCCCCCCAGAAATACTTGGACCGCGCAAGGTTCGCGGCACCCGGCCCAAACAGCCGGGGATTGTTTGTAACTCTTTTTGTTTTGCTTTACAACCTTTTTTTGCCATCAGGGGACTGGATGCCGAATACGGGCTGATAGCTCATGGCTGTTGGTCGGAGTGAAGCGTAGATCCCCCTGAAACGCGGGACTGCATGCGGGTTGTTGGCGGGTTTTTTCAATCATGAGGGTCTCGTAAATCGCTTTACACCGCGTCACCCCGGCGAACGCATCCATCATCCATCCACAATCATCGATTGACATTTGAAAGGAGCCCCGACGGTGTTCCTTATCAAAAAGATCATCGGCTCGATGTTGCTTCCCCTGCCGGCGTGCCTGCTGATTGCTTTCGTGGGGTTGTTTCTGGTGTGGCGCGGCAGGCGGGAGATGGCTGGAAAGATCCTGATAACGCTCGGGCTCATTTCGCTTACGGCAGCGAGCTATCTTCCCGTGTCCAGGGTCATCGATGATCCGTTGAAGAACCCCTTTGAGGCCTATATGCCAAATGGGGCCTCGCCCCTGGACCCGGCTGTCCCACGGGAGGTGAACTATGTGGTGGTCCTGGCCGGAGGCCATATGGCGGATCCATCCATCCCCGTTACCGGCCGGCTGACCTGTCCGTCGCTCCTTCGACTCATGGAAGGCGTTCGGATTTTCCGTCAGCATCCTGAAAGCAGGCTCATCCTGTCCGGTTGCGGGGCCTTTGATCCTGTTCCAGAGGCCCATGTCATGGCCGATGTGGCCCTCTTTCTCGGGGTGGACCGGCATGACATCATCCTGGAAGCCGGTTCCTATGATACAGAGGATCAGGCCCGGTTGATACGGCCGATTGTCGGGGACCGCCCCTTTGCCCTGGTTACATCGGCTATCCATATGCGGCGTTCCATAGCGCTCTTCAGAAAGCACGGCATGGACCCGATCCCTGCCCCGGCCGGAAAGACAAAAGACAGCGAACCGGTGGTAACGCCCGGATGGTTTTTCCCCAATGTGGATGCCCTGGAAGATTCGAGCGCTGCGGCGCACGAGTACCTGGGCCTTATCTGGGCAAAACTAAGGGGGAAGATCTGACTGGATGCTGGATGCGGGATGGGGCCGGCGCCTTTGCTGACCTCTGACCTGACTTCTGAGCTCGGAATTTGATCGTTGATTCCCCGTCAAAAAGCTGGTAAAGAGGGGTCCTGCCGATCCGTGATGGGGATGATGGGAAAGATGCTCGATTCAAAACGACCGATCAGTTCGAAAACTCTGGGGAAATTTCTGGTCCTCATCCTCCTGCTGGCGGGTGCTGCCTGTCTTTTCCGGTTCACGCTTGTAAAGGACCTGGTCACGCCCGATTCTCTGGGCCGCATCCTGAATGCGACGGGGGGGTGGGCGCCTCTTTTTTTCATCCTCCTCGAGGCCGTGGCCATATCGCTCTTTGTCCCGGCGAGCATCCCGATCCTCCTGGGCGCAGGGCTTTTCGGGGCCTCCTGGGGGTTTTTCTGCGGATGGCTGGGCGCGGTGGCGGGGGCCAGCATGGCCTTTTTTGTGGGAAGGACATTGGGGAGGGAGTTTGTCGCATCCATGATTGGAGACCGGCTGAAACGGTATGACGATGCCATCGAGAGGAACGGGTTTACCACGGTGCTTTACCTCCGTCTTCTCAATTCCCCCTTCACCCCGCTGAACTACGGCCTGAGTCTGACAAAGGTCCATTTCCGGGATTTTTTCTTCGGGACCGGCCTGGGGGTGGCCGTCTCTATCTTCGTCCTCACCTTTCTGGGGGGTACCCTGAAAAACGCCTGGGTTTCCGGGAGGTGGAGCGACCTGGTCTCCCTCGAAGCCGGTTTTGCCATGGCGCTATTTATCTTTTCTTTTTTTATACCAATGATCCTTAAGAGGGTGCGGGGGGGGCATCGGATCTCAGCCCGAATTGAAAGGAGCTTATACAAAAAATGATATCAGACCTGGATACGCTGTGCGTCAATACCATTCGGATGCTCTCGGCGGACGGGGTGGAAAAGGCCCGTTCGGGGCATCCCGGCATGCCCATGGGCGCTGCCCCGATGGCCTATGTGTTGTGGACCCGTTTCCTGCGGCACAACCCCCGCAATCCCCGGTGGCCTGACAGGGACCGGTTTGTCCTCTCTGCCGGGCATGGGTCCATGCTCCTTTACAGTCTCCTCCATCTGACGGGATATGACCTCTCTCTGGACGATCTCAAGGCATTCCGCCAGTGGAAGAGCCGGACCCCGGGCCACCCGGAATATGGCCTGACCCCCGGGGTGGAGATAACGACCGGCCCCCTGGGCCAGGGGTTTGCCGGCGGGGTGGGCATGGCCATTGCCGAGCGGTTCCTGGCTGCCCGGTTCAACCGTCCGGGACATGCGATTGTCGACCATTTCACCTACGGGATCGTCAGCGACGGGGACCTCATGGAAGGGATCAGCCACGAAGCGGCGTCGCTGGCAGGCCATCTTGGGCTAGGAAAATTGATCTATCTCTATGACGACAACCATATCTCCATCGAGGGCCCCACGGACATCGCCTTTACCGAGGCGCGCGATCTCCGGTTCGAGGCCTATGGATGGCACGTCGAGCGGGTGGAAGACGGAAATGACCTGGACGCCATCGAGGCGGCCATTGTCAGGGCACGAGAGGAGACAGGGCGGCCCTCACTCATCGTGGTAAGGACCCACATCGGTTTCGGGAGCCCCAACAAGGCGGACAAGTCTTCGGCCCACGGCGAACCGTTGGGCCAGGAGGAGCTTCGGTTGACCAAGAGGAACCTTGACTGGCCCGCGGAACCTTCCTTTTTGGTCCCTGACCAGGTGCGGGACCTGTTCCGATGTGCAGTTGAAAAGGGGGCGGAAGGCGAGAATCTGTGGAAGGAAGCGTTCCGTTCATATGCCGGGGCTTTCCCCAAGCTGGCATCAACATGGGATGATTATATGAACGGTATCCTTCCAGAAGGCTGG
>JAWOIH010000215.1:0-15697 GCA_046484725.1 Candidatus Desulfacyla sp.
GCTACTTGAAGGCGAGGCGATTGACTTCTCGCTCGACCTGGTCAACCTGGATTTGTGTGGCGAGTTTCAGAAGCGAGTCTTGCGTGCAGAGCATCAGATCCCACGAGGAAGCGTCAGTACATATGGACTAATCGCAAGGTACTTGGGCAAACCCAATGGCGCACGGGCCGTAGGAAATGCGTTGGCGAACAACCCGTTCCCGCTCATCGTGCCTTGTCATCGTGCGATTCGCTCCGACCGGCATCTTGGCGGATATCAGGGCGGCCTTGATATGAAGCATGCCTTGTTAGAGAGGGAAGGGATAGCATTTGATAAAGCCGGAAGGGTAGAATGCCCGCACTTCCACTACGAGAGGTGAGATCGAACCTTGCTGCTGCAAGGGACGGCGCAAAAAGACGTGCCGCCTCTGAGCATCCCGAACAAACGAAATGAATGAAACTCTAAGAACAAAAATAGCCGATCAATTCAGAAATACACCTCTGGGATTTTCGAGAATAAAACGAAATCTTGGCATAACCCGTTCATCAGATGGTGAAATAGAAAGGATATTGAGAAAAATCATTCTATCGACTCCTCTGGACAATGTAGAAACAAAAGGAAAAAATTACTATTTCAAATGTTTCGAATACAATGCTGTTCTGACTATAAATTCTCACACCCTCACTATTATTACCGCCAAAAAAATAATGAAAAATGGTCCTGTTTCTGAAGGGAGAATTATAAGTAAACGAATCTGCTGACAAATTATGAGATAAAGGGAGACAAAGGGACGTTCTAAGATTTGTGGGTTTATGCGGTCAAAAACAGAAGACCACCGGTTTACCCGTGGAAGAATGAGCCCGGCGCTTATCATCTCAAATATCCCCACCGCGCTCCTGACAGGCACCTCTTCGGCCTGTCCGGGGGAAAACCTTACGGTCCGCATTGAGGGCGATAGAAGAGGAGCCGAGCCCTTATGGTGTTGACGATAGCGGTTAGAATGGAAAGAGAATGATCGCCAGAATCCGCACAATCCTTCCCTGTACAGAAAGCGAACTTTGGCAGAAGATCAGCCAGCCGAGATCGCTTCAGTATGTGGCCTCGCCTATCCTCGGCTTTGTTCCAGCACGGGGAGATGAGCTGACGGGCGAATGGCAAATCGGGCGCACATATCGCTTGAAGCTCTATTTCCTAAGACTCATCCCACTCGGGTGGCACACCATTCGGCTCGTGAAAATGGACAAAAACACGAATACCATCTCAAGCCGGGAAAGCGGCCTGCTGGCGCGGGTGTGGAACCACAATATCTCATTTCGGGAGGTGGGGCCGGGCAAGGTCAGTTATGCAGACGAAATCGAGATTCAGGCCGGTTGGCTGACGCCGGCCATCTGGCTGTTCGCTCACCTGTTTTACCGTCACAGGCAGCGGCGCTGGAAGGTGCTGCTTAAGAAAACCGGCTTGCAATAACGAGGGATTACGGAGTCTAAGTAGGACAAGAAATGATGAAAAGGCCATATTGTGAGGTTTGAGATGCTTAAAATGTGAATCCTTTTCTCCAGTACTTGATCTTTATACCATTGTTCGGTATAAACAGGAGACGAATTGAGCATACGAAACTTCAAGAACAAAGGCACTGAAGATATCAACTATGGGAGGCATTCTAAAGAGGCCCTGAGACTTCTTCCCAAGCGGCTTCACCATAAGGCTCAAATTAAACTGGCTCGGTTGGGGGCCGCCACATCCATGGAGGATCTTCGGGAGATCAGAGGAAATCGTTTCGAGGCCCTAAAGGGAGATAGAAGAGGCCAATACAGCATTCGGATCAATGACCGATATCGGGTGTGTTTTCGATGGAAAGGCGACAATGCATCGGATGTGGAGATCGTGGATTACCATTGAAGGAGAATCAAATGAGCAACGGACATACAACACCGGTGCATCCCGGTGAGGTGTTGAGGGACGAACTCGAGGAGATCGAACTCACCCAGAGTGCGCTTGCGTATCATATCGGAGTTTTGCCCAAGACCATCAATCAAATATGCCGAGGGAGGCGTGGCATCAGCCCAGATATGGCCATGAAGCTTTCTAAGGCACTGGGAGGCAGCCCGCAGTTTTGGATGAATCTGCAAGTCAACTGGGAATTAAGCCAGTTGGATCTGAAGGTGTTTGAAGACATATCGCCCATTGCAGCGCAGGCATAACAGACGCGATTTGTTGACACCACTCCTTCAAAAAGCAGGTCCTAAATGAGTGCATCAAGTGTAGGAGTAACAGCCTGACTTTTCAACATGTTCCAGCGACCTGCCTTGAAGTAAGATCGTAAGGTCAATCCCGCTGCAGCGGGACTTCGGCGGTCCCGACATTCCAATAAGTTTAAGGCTTGCATCGTGACTCAATCGTGGATATAATTGTATGCACAATTGAGGTTTGGTTGGGGGGTATACTATGAGATTTCTAAGCGTAAGAGATCTAAAATCAAAATCGTCGGAAATCTGGCGGGAGCTGCCGGAAGAAAAGGACATGATCGTTACCAGCAATGGCAGACCGATTGCAATCCTGTCATCGATTGATGAAAAGAACCTTGAGCAGGTGTTAACTTCATTTCGTCGTGCCCGTGCAACCGCGGCTGTGGCATCCATTCAATACGAATCTACAAAAAAAGGGACCGATAAAATATCCATGGACGAAATCGAGTCCGAAATCGCAGCGGTCAGAGCCAAGAGGAGAAAGTGAACGTCGTATTGGATACGAATGTTCTTGTCTCGGGGTTGCTGACCCCCTTTGGCCCAAGTGGCGAGATCGTCCGGATGATATCTGCGGGGCTGCTTGTATTGCATGTCGACGCACGGATTTTATCGGAATACCGAGACGTCCTTCATCGCTCCAAGTTCGATTTTGACAAAAAACATATGGACACATTTCTCGACTTTATAGAGCACCACGCTCAATTTGTTTCAAGTGCACCCCTCAACTATGACTTGCCGAATCCGGACGATGAGGCCTTTCTCGAAGTTACCCTTTCCGGTAAGGCAGAGGCCCTCGTTACAGGGAATGCTGTTCACTATCCTTCTTCACGCCGAGAAGGCGTTACCGTCCTTTCTCCCTCCGAATTCCTTGAGTTCTATAGAGATTCGCACGATCCGAATCATATCGGCGGCAATAGTCGATTGAATAGCGACTTGAAAAAAAGTTGATGCACGGCCGGAATCCTGCTTGGAGAGCAAGGGTTTCTGCCTGGAGGGACGTCATGGACAGATCAGGGCCTGTTCTGCCCTTGTTAACTCAGAGGTCCGGGGTCCGGGGTCGCGTATCCATCTCCGGCAACACGTGGAAATGGACCTTGGGGTCCATTTCTTCCGCAAGGTGCGCCCATTGTCTTTCCCAGGGCAGGAAGTCGCCGACCACCACGAGCCTGAACCGGTTCAGGCCGCGGCCGTCCCGTTCCGTACGGCCCGCGTGCAAAAGGCGCCCCAGGGTCTGTTCCGGTTCGGCAACCTTACTGCCGTCAATAATCCACACCAGGAGCCTGTCTCCCATCATCAATGAAACGAGGGGAAGCGATCCGATCACCTGCTGCCGGACCTGGTAATGATCAAAGATCTCCTCAGGGCAGGTGCACCCCAAAAGCCCCCGCACTAAAAACCTGGCACGGGATCTTTCCCCCAGATCCTGTTCCCATCTCTTTTCCTTGAACAGCCCCGTCTCCGCCCCCAGGGTCCCTGCTCCTCTTCGTTCGCCATCGCCCATTGACCCTACGCCCCCCATGCCCTCTCTTATTACTCCCTACTCCCGGCTTCTCCCTCCTCACTGCCTACTCCTTACTCCCTGCTCCCTGCTCCATGCTCCCTGCTCCTTGCTCCCCGCTCCCCTTCCGAAACCGCCTGAGCTGCTTCTCATAGTACCCCCTGTTCTCCGTTGCCGCTGACAGGGCCTCCTCGATGGTTTGAATCGCCTCCTCCACCTGACCCTTTGCAAAATAGGCCTCTGCCAGGGTATCCAGAAATCCCGGGGACCGCTCCAGCGTCACCGCCCTCCTGGCCAGATTGACGGCCCGTTCCGGGTCCCTCAGGCCCTCCTCCGGGGTCGTCGCCAGAAGCCAGGCCAGATTGTTCAGGGCCACGGCCCGGTAAGGGTCCAGTGCGATAACCCTCTCATAGACGTCCGCCGTTTCTCTCTCCTTTCCCATCTCCTGGTACATCATGGCCAGGCCCAGGTAGAGATCGACGTTGCGGGGCTCTTTCACAAGCTGCCGGTGGATGGCCTTTTCGATAATGCTATGGCTCATGTGGCGCTTGACAGGTCCGAAATTCAGGAGATACCCCAGGGCAGAGATAGAGAACAGGTAAATAAGGAAGGAGATCAGGACAAACCGGTGATGGTGTTTGGCCAGCCCCGGTTCCCGGTAGGCCTTCACCAGATACTCGACCCGCTCTTTGATGCTGAAATGGTGCCAGCTCGGCAGGTCCCGGCTCCTTCCGCTGAGAAAGGCGATCTTTTCCAGGGAACGGATGGTGAATATCGGGGTCCCCATAACAGTCGCGGAATAGAGATCGGCCTGTCGTTCAAAATTGCGCATGAAGAACCCCATGACGTATCTGAAGTAGACGAGGAGGGAGATCAGCATCGGGAAAGAGACAATCGCATAAAGGAGACTCACGGACCGGGTCTCATCGCCGGCGATCCACTCGATCAACCCGGGGTGAAGAAAGGCCAGGTAGATGGACATATCGGCCAGCCCGAAAGAGAGGGCCATAAACCCGACAAAAAACAGGATATAAAAGAGGAGATGCCGATACTTGGCATGGCCCATTTCATGGGCGAGAACGGCCTTGAGTTCTTCCGGAGAGAGGGCTTCAAGGAGAGAATCGGTAACAAGGATATACCGATATCGGGGCACGATGCCCATGATGCCCGCGGTCATCATCCGGCCCTCGAAGATCGGCCACCGGAGGAGACCCCGGTATTTGAACCCCTTTTCCGCGAGGAACCCCCTGAGCTGATCCGCCTTTTCAGACACCGTCAGCGGCGCACATCCCCACCAGCGCTGGATGAACTTGGGGAGGATTATCATCAACAAGGTGATAAACGCGGCGAAAAAGCCCATCTGGCCGTAGACGCTGTCCATGAATGCATTGAAGCCGGTCCATGGGCTCAGGGCCAGGAGGTCATATGCAAAGGAAAGAATCAGCCACGGGAAGAGGATGGGGAGATTAAATCGGAGCTGGGATCGAATAAAGGATCGCCGGGTAATGTCCACCCGGAAAATGGCCCGGTATGCGGGATATGCGAGATACCAGATGGTGCAAAGATAGAACAGGAAGAGGGTCAGGGCAAGCACCCCTTGCAGCACGGAAAAACTCCTGAATCCCGGAATCAGAGACAGCCACTGCTTCAGGTTGAAGAAATAGACGGCCAGGGCGAACAAACATATGGCCAGAACCGAGAGCCTGACATTGAGTCGCTGATACCGGTCCGTCATGGCCCCGTCCACCCGGTCCGCCTCCCGGACCCGTTGAAGGAGGCCGGCAAACACCCTTCGGCTGTATATGGCAAGGATGAGCCAGGTCAAGACAAGGGGAGCCAGGGTCCCCAGGATCAGATCCTCCGGCGGGGAATCGGCATAGCTGATGTTGAAAATCAGGAGGACGACAATGAAGTAGATGATGTTATTAAACATGTCTTGGAGCAGCCGACAGGGCTTAGAGATCAGCGTCAGGGACGCGGGATTCCTTGATGAACTCCAGGCTGCCGCCCCCGGGAGGAATGGCGGCATCGGCCGCCAGGGTGACGTCTACGCTGTAACGGGATTCCAGATCGGTCAGGTCCTTCCGCTTTTTGTTCTGGAGGTAGCTCGCGACCTCCAAGGAGAGGCATCCCTTTACCTGGACAATCCCTTTGCGGGAAACGCCCATCCGGATGCGACGCAGAAACGACAAGGCCGCGGTTTCCACCGAGGGCACAATGCCCCGTCCCTCGCAGTAGCTGCATTTCTGGTAGCTCATGGATTCAATGGACGGCCTCAGCCTCTGTCGTGAAAGCTCAAGAAGTCCGAATTTGGAGATAGGGGAGATGCTGATCTTGGCCCGATCATCCTTTGTCGCGTCCCGCAACATCTTCTCCACGTCTCGGTTGTGCTTCTTGTCCCTCATGTCGATGAAGTCGATGACCACCAGTCCGCCCATATCCCTCAGGCGGAGCTGTCTTGCGATCTCCTGGGCAGCCTCGATATTGATATTGAAGGCCGTGGACTCGATACCCTTCCCGGTCCTTGCCCGACCCGAATTCACGTCGATGGCGATCAATGCCTCTGTCGGGTCTATCACGATGGAGCCCCCTGATTTCAGGGGCACCCGGCTCTGATAAATAGATTCGATCTGTCGCTCGATTTCGTACTGGGCGAATATGGGACGCTTTTCCTTGTAGAGCTTGACCACCCGCTGGTGCCTGGGAGAAATGATCTTCATGTACCGCTTGACCTTGGCAAAGGTCTCTTTGTCATCCACAAGCACTTCATCAATTTCGCTGGTAAAATAGTCCCTCAGGGTCCTCAGGCAGACGTCCTGCTCCTTGTGTACGATGGAAAGGGACGGCGCATCCTGCACGTTCTGCTTGATGTTCTTCCAGATCCTCAGGAGCCGGTTGAGATCCCTGGAGAGTTCATTCTTGTTCTGACCCAGGGCGGCCGTCCTGACGATGTATCCCACGCCCTCGGGCAGATTAAAGGTCCCCATGATCGACTTGAGCCTGGATCTTTCCTCTTCGTCCTCGATCTTCTTTGAGACCCCTCCCTTACTCCCCGGCATCAGGACCAGGTATCGGCCGGCCAGGGAGAGGTAGGTGGTCAACTGGGCGCCCTTGTGCCCGGGCATCTCCTTGGTCACCTGGACAAGGAGCTCCTGTCCCTTCTTCAGGACCTTTTCAATGCGGGGGAAAGACCGCTCCTTCGAGGTTTCGTGTTCGGTCAGATAGTATTCCGGATGGATGTCCCCGGCGGAAAGAAAGCCGTTCTTGCCGCCTCCGTAATCCACAAAGCACGCCTGCAGGCTGGGCTCTATCCGCTCCACGACCCCTTTGTAGATATTTCCGGTCTTCTGTTCCGTGCTGGCCGTTTCGATATGGTATCCATCCAGCAATCCTTCCTTGATTACCGCAATCCTGTATTCTTCCGCCTCAACGGCATTGATCAGCATTTTCCGTATGGTCATCTGTCCCGTAATTCTTCCTCCTTGCTTTGGGTGGCTCTCGGCCACGGTAAAGGGATTTGTCCGGCTTGTTTAAAAAGGACCCAAAGGACTTAAAAGACCCCAACGATTACACAGCTTTAATAAACCCTCTGTTTCCATAATGTTAGGCACTTTATCTCACTTTAATAATTTCAGGCACTCTTCTTTTCCCTTCCGTTCCGCCTGAAATGCTGCTCAGCCTGGTACATAAAGGTCCGGATCGCCGCCTCTCTTCCGGGCTGCACGCTCGAATCATAAGGGGTGTCCAGGTAAGGGACCCCCAGTTCATTCATGATCGGCCTGACAATCGCCGAGGTAATCGTGCTCGGCATACAGGTAAAGGGATACACATTCACCACCCCGTTGTAACCATCCCTCGCATAGGCCACGATCCCCGCAATGCTCAGGCAGGCCTCTGTGCCCACCTCAAAACTGAACAGGTCTTTTTCCTTCAGGATCTCTTCGAGATGCCCGATCTCATGATCTTCCGGCAGATCGATAAGGGAGCGGATATGCTGGTAGGTCTTCTTCTGCCGGAATCCCTGGTAATAAAAATCTCCGCCGTAACTGATCATATCCTTCAGAAAGCGCTTCAGCGCTCCGAAATGAAACTGCCTCAGGGAGAGGCGAAATCGCGCCTTGGCCTCTCTCAACCGGTCATAGCTCGTATAATTGGCCCATTCGGCGATGGAGGCGTTCACCACCTCAGCCCCGTACCGCTCCAGGACACGAATCACATCCTGATTGGCCTGGACATGGGTCCTCAGGTAGATTTCGCCCACGATCCCGATGAGGGGCTTCTGGGGAATTTCAGGATCCACGATCCCCTTTCCTTCTTCGATCACCGCTTCCAACTGCTTGAGGATGCT
This sequence comes from Candidatus Desulfacyla sp., assembly GCA_046484725.1. GTDB lineage: Bacteria > Desulfobacterota > DSM-4660 > Desulfatiglandales > Desulfatiglandaceae > AUK324. Next base: position 8,072 of record JAWOIH010000215.1, read on the forward strand.
TTCGAAATCCTTGTCAGGGCCGAACCGTTCAAAGGCGCCCTCCATAAGGCGCATCGCTTTTTCGATGAATTCGTCGCCCGCTCCGGGCGTCTTTTCGTAAGGCCTGATCCGCCAGAGCAACCGGTCGAGAATGTCCCCCACCACCAGGGAAAAATAGGAGGTCTTCCTGAGTTCCCTGACCCGGCTGTCATCGATAATCCCGGCCAGGGAGTATCCGTCCTTGGTTGAAAGGGCGCCGATTTTCAGCTTCTCCAGTTCGGGGAAGGAATCGAGGACAATCCGCTGGTATTTGTTGTACATCCCGAAACGGCAGGGCCCGTCCGCCTCGGGCATGAAATAGATATAATCCTCCGCGTTAAACGCATCCCCCAGGCGTTCCCTTTCCTCCTTCATGGCATAGAGGATATCCCCGGTGGTGATCTGACAGGGATAACACTCCTTCCCCGAGGTGTATTCCATCCCCAGATCCTGCCCCTTGCAGGTCTCCATCACCCGCGCATGGATGCCGAATCCCCTGAATACCGCGGCCAGGAGATGGCAGCCGATCCGGTTCATCTCGGGGATCAGGCAGGTCTTGTCCTTGAGGTTGAATCGGCCCACCTTTTCGGACAGGGACTGAAAATCGATAACCTTTGCTGTGTCCATCACCAATCCTTAATTCGCCATCTTCAGCTCTGCCTCGCGGCCGGCCCTCAGCTTCTGTATGCTGTTTTCGATGACATTCTTGTAGGCCTCGAGCCGGGTCATGGCCCCGGCCACGGCGCTGTGCTCGTCCAGTTCCAGGATCAGATACGGCTTGTCGCCCATGATGTGCCGATAAAAGTGCTCCAGAAAGGAGTCCGCGCCGCACCCGAAATTGGTCAGATGGAGGCCGAAACAAAACGGGCGGCGCTCCACCACCTTTGCGGTCCTCAGGATCTGTGCCCCCAACCCCCAGTACATGGAGGGAAAGTCCGACAAATCCACAGACGACACATCGATGAAATCCATGGGCAGGGCCGAAACGCCGATCTTGGCCAGATTCTTTCCCAACCTCAGATTCAATCGCTCATCATAAAGATTATACGGCCGGCCGGTCACCACCACCATGGGCGCCTCGGGGTCATGGTCCTCCAGGATCTCCAAACCCTTTTTATAAAGGGCCTGCCTGAACCGGGCCTCCCGTTCCAGGCCGTAGGCAAGGGCCTTTCGGATATCTTTTCTGCTCACCCCGAGCCGGGATTTCAACTGATCCGTAAGCTCCATGGCAAGGGTGTCAAGGTCGTATTTGAAATGAATCTCCGGATTCAGGATAGTCAGGGGATCCAGGCCCAGGGCCATGCGGACCATATAGGAATTGGCCTGGACCATGGGGCAGAAGGACCCCTTTTCATCCGGCGCGGGCGTGGCCATATCGATCATGGTCGGTACAAAGAGATAGGCCGTCTTCCCGATCAACTCTTTCACATGGCCGTGGGAGACCTTGACCGGATAGCATGTCTCGGCCACCATGGTCTCGATCCCGACCTTGGAAATGTGGGCATTGGTGGGGGGCGTCAGGACGAGCCGGTATCCCAGCCTGTCAAAAAAATGGGCCCACAGGACGGCGTTCTGGTGCCCGTACAGGGCCCGCTGCATCCCGACGGTCCGGCGGCCATCGACCTCCATCATGGGTCCTTCCTTTAATTCATGATAGACCCCGGCCATGTAGGTCTCCCATATCTCCTGTCTCAGGGCAAAGAAATCCGCCTTTGCCCCCCCCCTGGCCCGGGTCAGTTCGTAGCGACCGCACTCCCCGCCCCACACGCTGCGCCGACCATCAAAATCGTAGATCTTGAGCTTGCACTGATTGTGGCAGTTGGGATCTGCATGGCATATCTTCTCCGTAAACGCCATGCGGTCGTTGATGGCCCTCTCCAGGCCCCTGAAGGTAGTCGCGCCTCTGTTTTCAGACCGCATCATCTCCTGGACGCTGAGGGCGGCCCCATAGGCCCCCAGGACCTCCCGGTGTTTCGGCACCAGGACAGGGCGGCCCAGGACATTTTCAAAGGCCGCCACCACCCCCTTGTTGAGGGACGGACCGCCCAGAAACATGACCCGCTGCCCGACCTGCCGCTTCTCCACCACCCGATTCAGATAGTTGTAGACAATGGCGTAACACAACCCGGCGATGAGATCGTTTCTCGGGACCCCCTTCTGGTGATAGGAGACCAGGTCCGATTCCATGAAGACCGTGCACCGCTCCGCGAGCCTGACGGGGGCCTCCGAAGAAAGGGCGATCTCCTGAAATTCGCCCACAATATTGATGCCGTATTTATTGGCCAGTTCGTGGAGAAAACTCCCGGTGCCGGCCGCACAGACCTTGTTCATGTCAAAATCAAGGGGGTAGGTGTTGGCGATGTAGATATACTTGGAATCCTGGCCCCCGATTTCGAATATGGTGTCCACGTCCCGGTCGATTTCCACGGCCCCCCTGGCATGGGCGGTGATCTCGTCAATGATGAGATCCACATTCAGAAAATCGCCCACCACGTTTCTTCCGGAACCGGTCGTGGCGGTCGCAACGATGTCGATCTTCCGGCCCACCTGGTCCCGCAGATAGGCAAGGAGTCCCTGGGTTACCTCGATCGGCTTCCCCTGGGTGGGCACGTAATTCTTGTGGATGATCTTTCCGGCCTCGTCGATCAGGGCATATTTGGTGGTGGTAGAGCCGATATCCACCCCCAGGCAGGTCCGGGGTGTTTTCCCAAGGGGCCTGGCGGGGATCGCGTTGGACTCGGGGAAGACGGTCTCCCGAAGCGCCAGTCTCGGAGCAATGGGTACGGAGATCTTTCGATTGGCCCTGAGTCCCTCCAGCATACCCGGTGTTACGCGGCCATACCGGTCTGCGTCAAGGCCCGCTTCTTGGGACGCCAAGGCCTGTAGCGCCACGCCGAGGGCGCCTATGGAGGTGTTGTGAGGCGGCACGATCAAGTCCGGAAAATAGGCCCTGAAGGCCTTGACCTGGAGTTCATTCAAGGAAAGCCCACCCACAAAAAGGATCGGTTCCGCAAGCACCCGGTTGGAGACGATGGTGCTCATGTAATTCCGGGCGTTTCCCACGTGCAGCCCGTAGATGATGTCTTCCAGCCTTTCCCCCCGGTTTTGAAGGTGGATCATATCGGACTTGGTAAACACCGTGCAGCGACACGCGACATTGGCAGGGGTCGTGCTGGTAACGCCGAGACGGATAAAATCCGTGAGGATTCTGTCGATCTGATCCTGGGAGATGTCTGTCTTTTCCGCATACATGGCAGTGGCGAGTCTCTGGGCCTGCTGGTCGATGAAAGACCCGGTGCCGGAGGCGCAGGGGCCGTTGGTATTGAAATATTCCAACTCCCAGCCGGCCTCCCCCGATGCACCCCCTGTCGAGGGATGGGTGATCTGAAACAGGGCCGTCTCCTGTCCCCCCATGCTGATGACCGTCCGGACATCCGGCCTTACAAACGTGGCGCCCAGGACCTGGCTGATGGTCTCGAACTCATAAAAGGCCCCCAATCGCTCACTCAACTCTTTTCCGTGGTTTCCGGTAAAGGACACAGACCGGATAGTCTCTTCCCCGAATCGCTCATACAGCCCACGAACAAGGGTCAAAACGCCTTCGTCGACCCTGCCGAGATGCCGGCCGTAGGGGGCCTCAAAAACGATCTTGTGCCTGTCATCGATGACCATGCAATTGATGCTGACAGATCCGGCGTCAATGCCCACATACAATTCCTGTGAATCTCCCGCGCTCTTTTTTTCCTTATGTCCCATCGGTTTCACTGCCCGGATAAGATTTTTCTATCGTAAGATTTCTATTTTACACTATCGCTGTTGCTGAAGGTCGTCCATGAAAACCTGGGAACCCTCCAGCGACCGGCGCGACAAATTACCACATCATGGAGCCTGAGGGAAGGGTTTTCACCTTATGGGGTGCATTGAGTTGGCTGGGTCTATTGAGTCCTCAAACCTCGACCACCCGCCTCGCGTTATTTCACTTCCCTTTCCCCTCCTGCACACACTCCAGACTCCCCGCTCCAGACTTCAGGCGCTTTAGCCGCTTCTAATGCGCCTCATCCCAATTCACCCCCTGATGGATGTCCACCTTGAGGGGGACAGTTAAGGGATACACCCCTTCCATTTCCTCCCGGATCATCGGGACAACCCGGGCCGCCTCGTTCAGCGGGGCCTCGAAGACCAGCTCGTCGTGGACCTGGAGGAGCATCCGCGTCTTGAATCCCTCTTTGCCCAGGCGCCCGTGGATACGGATCATGGCCTGCTTGATCAGGTCCGCGGCCGTTCCCTGGATAGGGGTGTTGACGGCCATTCGTTCCGCCTCCGAGCGGATCCGGTTGTTGGCATGCTCGATATCGGGGAGATACCGCCTCCGGTTGAAAAGGGTGGTCACATATCCCATTTTGGAGGCCGTCCGGATCATCTCCTCCCGGTATCTGGTCACCCCCTGATACCGGTCATAATAGGCGTCGATGTACTTTTTCGCGGTTGAATGGTCGATGCCCAGCTCCTCGCCCAGCTTCCGGGGGCCCATCCCGTAGATAATGCCGAAATTGATGGCCTTTGCCAGCCGACGCATCTCGGGGGTCACTTCTTCGGGCGCCGTCCCCATGATCTCCGAGGCGGTCCGCGTGTGAATGTCCTGGTCCTGCCGGAATGCCTCGATAAACGCCTCATCCCCTGAATAATGGGCAAAGACCCTCAGTTCGATCTGGCTGTAGTCGGCCCCCACCAGACAATGCCCTGTTTCCGCCACAAATCCTTTGCGGATCTCCCTCCCCTCTTCCCCCCTCACCGGGATGTTCTGCAGGTTCGGGTTGCTGCTGCTCAACCGCCCGGTGGCCGCAACCGTCTGGTTGTAGGAGGTGTGGATTCTTTCGGTGGACGGATCCGCAAGCTTGACAAGGGCGTCCAGATAGGTCGATTTGAGTTTGGACAGGGTCCGGTAACGGAGGAGGAGACTGGGGATCTTGTAATTGGATGTGGACAGCATCTTCAGGACCTTCACGTCGGTTGAATAGTGCCCGCTCTTGACGGTCTTCTTCTGGCCCGGAAGTCCCAGTTTCTCGAAGAGCACGTAGCCCAACTGCTGGGGCGAGTTGATATTGAACGTCATGCCGGCCTCGGCAAAGACAGCCTCTTCCATCTTCTTCATCTCTTGGGCAAAGCGCCCCGACATTTCCTTGAAGAACCCGGCATCGATCCGGATCCCGGCCATTTCCATATCCATGAGCACCGGGAGGAGCTTCATTTCCAGATCATAGAAGAGACCCTCGTTTTTCTCAGACACCAGCTTTTCATCGAGAACCTCCTTCAGCCTGAAGGTGATATCCGCATCCTCGCACGAATACTCACACGCCTTCTGCACTTCTACCGATGCAAAACCGACCGCGTTCTTCCCCTTGCCGGTCACCTCCTGATAACTGATCATCTTGTGGTTCAGGTAGTGCTGGGCCAGGTAATCGAGGTTGTGCTGCCGAATGCCCGGATTGATCACATAGGAGGCGATCATGGTGTCGAAGTGAATCCCCTTCAGATCCACCCCGTGCCGTTTCAAGACCTCGGCATCATACTTGATGTTCTGGCCGACCTTCAGGATCCCGTCGTCTTCCAGTATCCCTTTCAGGAGCGGGAGGGCCGAGGCCCAGTCCACCTGTTCAGGCGCGCCTAAATAGCGGTGCCCCAAGGGGAGATAGACGGCCTCACGTTCGCGGCAGCAGAAGGAGATGCCGACCAGTTGGGCCTTTAGCGGGTCCTGCCCCGTGGTCTCCGTATCGACGGCAAGTACCCCGGCAGCCCTGACCTCACCGGCCAGGCGCTCCAGGTCCTCTATGGACAGGCAAAGACGATAGTCTGTGGTCCCCTTGTGTCGGGATGCAAACTGGTCCCATAACCCCCTGAACTCCAGGTCCCTGAAGATCGCGGCCAGTTCTCCTTCGGACGGCTCGCCCAATCGGAGGCGCCCGATATCCTCCTGGAGCGGCACAAATCGATCGATGGTCACCAGACGCCTGCTCAGAAAGGCGACCTCCCGAAAGGATTTCAGGTTTTCCTTCAGCTTCTTCTGGGGGATCTCTTCCACCCGGTCAAAGACCGCCTCAAAGGACCCGAATTCCTGGATCAGGCGGACCGCGGTCTTCTCCCCCACCCCGGGAACGCCCGGGATATTGTCCGACGTGTCGCCCGACAACCCCATGACATCGATAAATTTGACCGGCTCGAACCCATAGGCCGCCTTGATCGATTCATAATCGGTCACCTGATCCTTCATGGTGTCCCACAGGGACGCGTCGGGCGTAACCAATTGTCTGAAATCCTTGTCGCCCGTCACCATAACCACCTTGAGGCCTTCGGCCTCACAGATCCTTGCCCAGGTCCCGATGATATCGTCTGCCTCATATCCCGTCATCTCGAACATCGGAATCCCCAGGGATCCGACGATCTGTTTCAGCGGGGGGAGTTGAACCGCCATGTCGTCCGGCATGGGGGGCCGGTTGGCCTTGTAGGCCTCATACATCTCGTGCCTGAAGGTGGGTCCCTTGGCATCAAAGACAATAGCGATATAGGCGGGCGTCTTCTCCTGGATAAGCTTCAGGACCATCTTGGTGAAGCCCAGCACCGCATTGGTGGGAAAGCCCCTGGAATTGGCGAGGCCCCGGATGGCATGATAGGCCCGGTGAATATAGGAACTCCCATCCACAAAATAAACGGTTGTTTGATCTTTTGACATAATTTTATTATATTCCAACCGGTCGAAATCCGAAAGGACTAATTTCACGCACGGCGTTTTTCGGTCCAAGGGCCAAATGCCGCAGTTGTCGATCAGGAGGGGGGAGCGGGGAAGATCTCTCTTGGGGGCCTATCCGGGTCTTTCCCCAACCCTGAACAATGAACCCTTGAACCTCGAAGCTTATTTTCACTTTTAATATCAGGGAGAAGCCATATGTCTATTATGGTCCTGGACGGACACGCACTCAATCCCGGAGACCTCTCCTGGGCACCGTTGAAGGCCCTGGGCGACTGCGTCATTTTCGACCGGACGCCCCCGGAGAGGATCATCGAGCGGGCAAGCGATGCCCGAATCCTCCTGACCAACAAGGTGGTGGTTTCCGCCGCCGCCATGGAACAGAGTCCCGGCCTTGAATACATCGGCCTCCTGGCCACGGGATACGACGTGGTGGATGTGGAGGCCGCGGACCGCCGCGGGATCACCGTGACCAATGTGCCCGCCTATGGCACGGATTCTGTGGCCCAGATGGTCTTTGCCCATATTTTAAACCTCTGTCATCACGTAACAGACCACAGCGACAAGGTAAGGCAGGGCGCCTGGAGCCGTTCAGAGGACTTCTGTTTCTGGGACCATCCCCTGATCGAGCTGACCGGCCTCATCATGGGGATCGTGGGCTTAGGCCGCATCGGTCGGGCCACGGCCCGACTGGCAGCCGCCTTTGGCATGACGGTGATCGCCTCGGACGTGACCTCGCCGCCATCCTGTCCGGACTATGTGCGGATGGTGGATCTGGACGACCTCTTTCAGCAAAGCGACGTGATCAGCCTCCATTGCCCCCTGACCCCGGATACCCATCACATGGTCAACCGGGAGCGGCTTCA
>JAWOIH010000094.1:0-5057 GCA_046484725.1 Candidatus Desulfacyla sp.
TAAGAGAAAACAGGGGCGGAATGAACTCGTAAAAGTACGAGGTTTTCAACCTATGGACAAAAAGGGGGCCGTCCATCGGTCATGATGGCCGGGAGGGCCGCCGCCTATCCTTATTTCGCCCCCTCAACCGCCTCTTTTGCCGTGCGCGCAAGTTTCACCAGTTGCCAGTAAGGCGCTTCGTAGCCCTTTTCCCTCACGGCTGCCACACAGGTGTCGTGGAAACCGATTCGGAGTTGAGCGCCGCCTCTTGCCGCCAAGGCGGCCAGTCTGATCGCAAAAGAAACCTGAAAATCAAGTTTGCATAATTCAAGTTTCATACAAGGCGTTCACGTCTTGCTGAGACAGTGACATATATCAGAAGACTGGGTTTTTCAAGAGGGATGTAGCCTTCGGATGGGGATACAGGAGGGTCGACGTGTCCCCCATTCCCCATTTCCCATTCGATCCTCCAAGTTTATGTTTTCCCATGTCAACACAAAGCGTCGGCGGCTATTCAGTGTAATGGGACAGTTCGTGGAGCCGCTGGCTGAATTGGGACAGTCTTTCGGCTGCGGGTGAGAGGTCGTCTTCTGATTCTGATTTTGTGGATTTTGCGAGAATGTCTTCGTTGATCATCCGGAGGGCGTTCTCAAAGCTGAGACTGGAGATGGCTTCCAGATGGTTGATAATGCCCTGTTTGTGAAATCTCTGACCTAAGTAATTCATATTCTTTAAGAGTTCGGATTTATCCCTTCCGCTTTTGCCCTTCGCGATAACCGCTCTGGTGGCGATCCAGTAGGATTCAAGGAAGGTTTTTGTATAGGCTGCCCAGATGGGCAACTGATCAAAACCGAGCCGGGTTACCCTGAACCCATCCCGGGAATCGCTTGCGGCAATATATGAGGCTTCCATAAAATAGTCGGTCGCCTCATTGATCTTGTCCTGAACCGTAACCCCTTCGTCATAAATAAACTCGTATCGAAACAGCTTTTTGAAGAAATTGTAATCGTCCAGGATCGACCGGGCGCTCTTTACCTCCTCCTTTCCGGTCAGGAGGGAGAGGGCCACAAATGCATGCGACATGAAGCAGTGAACAATGTTGTTCTTGTAATATTCCAGCTCTCTCTTTTTTTCATCATCCACATAATAGAAGACCTCTGATCCGTCCGTGTCCTCCAGGGCGCTCACCACGTTGGTCTTGATCAGAATGGCCAGGGCCTCTTCGATCGTCTTGTCATAGCTGGATAGGCTTGTGGCAACAGGGGTCTGGTATTTTTCGAGGAAACCCATGAGGATCCCAACCGTATCCATCAACTCCTGAAGGTGAAATCCTCGACGATGTCGGGTCAGGATAATGGATGCCAGGAGGGCCATGGGGGTTACCAGGCTCGCGCCGTTAATGGCGCGGATGAGATGAAAGGCCAGACGTTTGTGGGTCTTGTCTCCAAGATCGCCATTTTGGTCCAGATAGTCCTTGAGCAGGAGGGGTCGGCCGAACCGGATATAGATCTTTCCGTACTTTTTTTTCAGGAAATGCCGGGTGCCGATCATCTGTCGAAAGCTCTCCTTCTTCTTCCGGTCGCCTCCGAGTTCCTTGAGGTAGGACTGTTCCTCGATGATGCGATCATAGGTGATGGAAGCAGGAACAAAGACCAGATCGTCGCAGTGCCCTTCCTTGAACGCCTGAATCAGGATGGACAGAAATCCGATTTTGGGGAGGACCAGTTTGCCGCTGCGGCTTCGGCCTCCCTCGATGAAAAATTCCAGGGGATGCCTCTCCTCAAGGAGGGCCGTGATGTATCGGGTAAATACGGTGGCGTAGAGCCTGGCGCCCTTGAAACTTCTGCGGATAAAAAAGGCCCCCGATTTTCTGAAAAAAGGCCCCATGGGCCAGAAGGAAAGGTTTTTGCCCGCAGCGATCCGGGGGATATGCATGTGGTTCAGATAGAGGGTATGGTTGAGCACCAGGTAGTCGATGTGGCTTTTGTGGGACGGGACATAGATGACCGGGCCTTTTCTGCCGCATTCCCTTACGGTCGCCAGTTCCGTTAAATCCACGTCAATGCCCTGAAACATCTTCTTCCAGAGCCACGTCAACACGATGTTGGCGAACTGGATGTAGGCGATATTGTAATCGGCGGCGATCTCATCAAAATAGGCGGCAGCCTCTTTTCTCACATGCTTCAGCCGGGCCGCGTTTCCCGAGCATTTAGTTTGAATAGCCTGTACAACCGTTGGGTCTTTAAGAACTTTTTCCTTAAATTGCTGTCTCGATTTGATGACCGGGCCCAGGATCACCCGCTTTTGCTGATCAATGCTGTCAAGGAGGCGTTGTCTCACTTCAGTGGCCATCGCCTCCGGCGGGTCTTCCTGCGTGCGGGTATCCATCCAGCTCTTTAGATCGAGAGGGGTCCCGAAGTCGATGAAGGCCTGGCGGTTGTGCCTGAAGAAGAGGATGATTTTTCTGATGGTCCCGGGCTTGTCCTTGAATCCAAAAAAGATGTCCAGGAGGTTCGGGTGGTCCTTTTCCGGGGTTTTCTTGTATAGAACAAGCTGCGGCACCAGGTAGATGGGCCGATCGGATTTTTTCTGCGTTTCGATAAGGAACTGCAAGGGGTCCTTTTCCGCGTGAATGAAGTGTCTGGTGAATCCCTTGGGGTCCACCAGGCAGATCAGCGATGGGGTCCCCTCCCGGATGGCCGTCTCGAGAAAGCCGGTACGATAAGGGTCCGGCAACGATCCGTGCCTGAAGAGAAAGCCGATCTTGAATTTAACTATCCGGAAGAGCTGCGAAAGGGGCAGAACCAGGGACATGTCCAGGTTGAAAGCGATTTTGGGGTAGGGGAGGCGGCTCTTCCGGAAACGGTAATGGTAGAGAAGATAGTCCAGCCGTCCTCTGTATTTGATGGCATAGACAACGGTCCCTTGGCGGTGCATCTGCTTCAAAGGTTCTGTCATGTTCGTATTAAACTGAACCCGTTTGAAAAGCTGGTAAAGCAGCCTGTCTAAGAAGAGGCGAGGCTTATGGTCGAGAATAAACGGATAAAAAGGCCTGTCGTCTGGCATGATTTCTTCCCTCGAAGCGACTTTCATGCTGTGCCGGAATCGCAAGCCCGCTGCATGCAAGTCACCCACTATTCTTGAATTCAGGATTGCCCGATTTTACAACGACGGGAAATCCCTGGCAAGCACCAATTCCAAAGATTGTTCACGGGCTCAAGGGCGAGATGATGGATGTGCCCACTGGATGGCGTTCTTCCAGGGAATGGGGGCGTTTTTGCGGCGGCCGGAGGGCGGGGCAATTGGCGTTGCATGGTAGTTGACAAAAATGATTGTATGGTTAAGAATAGAACCCAGACAGGCCATGCTCGCAACCCGATACAGGTTTTGAGTTTCGGTATTCAGTCTTTGCCCCTGTCTTTCCTGAAGCCTGAGTCCCGTTGTGGTGGGAGACACTGAAACCTTCCGTTTCCTACAACATGTTGTAAGTTGCCAGGGACTAAGGGCCTATGCCCACAGAGTAAATGTGTTTTGATAGATTGAGGGGGTAATTATGTATACACCTATGATAATATCCGGATTGACCGTGGACCCCGTCACAAACAGTCCTATTGTCATACTTAAAGAGATGGATGGGGATGCCACATTGCCCATATGGATCGGATTGTTGGAAGCAACTGCCATTGCCAGTGAACTGGAAGGGGTCAAATTCTCCAGGCCCATGACCCATGACCTGCTCAAAAACATGATGGAAATGGTGAACATAGAGGTCGACAGGATAGAGGTATGTGACCTCAGGGACAATACCTATTATGCCCTTATCCATTTCAAATTCAATGGAAAAGAGTTGTCGATCGACGCCAGGCCGAGCGATGCGATTGCCCTTTCCCTCAGATTGAAGGCGCCGATTTTTGTGTCCGAAGAGGTCATCAGCAAGTCCAGCAGCATAGACCTGAAGGCCGAACCCCAGGACAAATCGGAAAAAGGGAAGAAGTGGCAGGAGATTCTGGAAAGCCTCAACCCGGAAGATTTCGGGAAATACAAGATGTAACCGCACCCTGTAAAAGACCCTTTTTACAGATCATTGCGAATGCGGAGATGAGGAATACGGGAATCAAGGACGAATCGGGCATCCAATTCCTTGATTCCTGAAATCGCAATCCCCAGTTTCTATCCTGAGTCCGCAATTCATTGACATTGACGTGGCATAGCCACAACCAAAAAAATCTCACACAAAGACACTGAGTCCACAGGCCATGAAACCTTTTCGCAGAAGACAGGTTTTTAACTGCCTCGGGGGGGCCGTTGTTGTCCTCTGGCTGGTAATGATCGGGCTCCTGATCCAAAAAACCCACTTTCAAAAATCTGAGCAACCTGATGAAATATCATCTAAAAAAGTTACGGTCAAACAGAGCGGGCGTGACTGGATGGAGATCTATCTCAAGGATTCGAAGGTCGGGTATTCCATGACCCAGATAGATCCCCTGGGCGACGACTTCCTCATATGGGAAGAGGTTGTACTGAACCTCAACCTCATGGGCCAGGCCAGTGCCATGCGAACGAATATCCGGTCTGTTGTGGACCGTTGATCCGGTGGTTGTCCAGATCCACCGGATCGCTCTGGACAACGACGAGACCCTCCCCTTCGGCGTCCTTCTCCTGGCTCCAGGCGCCCGTCCCCGGACCCTGGATGCTCCCGGCGCCCGGGCCGACCACGTCCACACCCTCCGGAGCCTTGCGGATTGCAGGGCCATCATCTCCATGGCCGAGGCATCAGATCGGGCTGTGGTGGTGGGGGCGTCGTTCATTGGATTGGAAGTGGCGGCTTCCCTGAGGAACCGGGGGCTGGACGTGGCGGTGGTGGCACCGGAAGCGGTTCCTTTCGCCCACATCCTGGGGGACGACCTGGGCGCTTTCATCCGGTCGCTCCACGAAGACGAGGGGGTGCGCTTTCTCCTGGAGAACACGGTCCGGGAGATCCGGGAAGATGCGGTGGTCCTGGAAGACGGCACCGAGCTTCAGGCAGACCTGGTGGTGGTGGGCATCGGGGTGGATCCGGAGCTGGATCTGGCCCGGGA
>JAWOIH010000101.1:0-3879 GCA_046484725.1 Candidatus Desulfacyla sp.
CCGCATGAAAGGCATTTCATATTAGGGATGTCACCACGCTCATCTCCATCATCGATAAATGACAAGAGCTCTTCCGTGTTGAGACTGTCACATTTCGGGCATCTGTCGTAGATTTCACCTGTGAATCGGTGGCCGCAGGAATCGCATTTCATTTTCTTTTTGCCGGTCCCGGTGATCTCATCCTGGGCATCGTCGCTCAGCAGAAAATAAGAACTGGCCGGGTCTGAAATATCCATGGGATCAAGGCCTGCCCTAGAACCCTCATCCAGCATGGAACCGGCACGGCCACCAACATGGATCATCTCGTCAAATTCATCGTCCCAGTCCATCAGAGGCCTAATTTTTCTGATTTCGCGCTGTGTTATGCAACTGCAATCCGTTATGCCAAGACCGTTCGCTAATATTCAGGCAATCGAAACACAAGAGTGGCGTAGATGAATCTTTATCACCACTTTGACATAATTATTTCCAATTCATCATAGTCTATCTCGTTCTTCCTCTTATGTTCTTTCGCAGAAACAGCTGATTCTCGACGTCTACTCCACTCCCAACGCCTTAAACACAGCATCCTCCGGGTCGGCATAGAAGCTGGTCTGGAATTTGGCAAACAATTCGCCGGGGATTGTGGGGATATCGCCGACGCTGACCATGGGGAGAAGAATCCGTTTGGCCCCCGAGTCAAAGGCCACTTGCAGTGACTCGGCGAGGTTCTGGACCGGGACGATACTACCGCCCAGGCTCATGCTGCCCAACACGACCAACTGGGACTGAACCGGTTTCCCCAGCACCGCTGAACAGAGAGCGACAAATGCCGTAAGGGTCATGGCCTTGGTGGGCCCTGTATTGTGAAGCTCGACAATGTGGATATGGTAGTTATGGTCTCCGGCCTTGATGGAAGCGCTCACCCCGGCGGCATTGGCCTTGAAATAATCAAACCCAACCTTGATCGCCTCCTTGGCCGCACTGACAGATCCCAGACCGGAAAGGGTCAGAGATCCACTGCCCGGCGTGACCTGCGTCTCCAAACGATAGAGCCCCAAATGTCCGCTGCTGCCTGTGGCCACGGTATGCAGAACCCCTGGGTTCAAGGGACCTTGCGGGATTAAGGAACCGCCCCCCTGTTCCGGAACGCTGATAAATTTCTCTTCCAGGGTGTCCTGATCGATGTAGGAAAAATGCACATCGTAAAATTCCATGCCGCCGATCTTCTTGAGCTGCTCCTTGACGCGACGCCGGGTCTCCAGGGCGTATTCGAGACACCGCTGCACCGCACCCTTGTCATAATCTTCGCCAGGGTGGAGGAGCTTCAACAACCCCGAGACCGTGTGCTTTACCGCAATGGTATCCCGCTGGTTCAGGTCCCGGCCCAGCTTGAAATACCGGTTGATGGCATCGGAGAAATTCCGTTTGCGCATCTCCCGGAAGAACTCGGCCAAGTAGTCCACGATCAGGCCATACTGATTCGTGATATATTCCGGCCGCATCTTGGGAATCTCCCAGCCGGGGATGTAGGCGTGGAATCGGTCGAAAAAGGCCGAATCGATCATGGCCTCGGGAAATGGGGCCAGGAGATGACTGGTCTTGACCAGGGTGTCCACCGGCTGATTGAGGTTTCCTACAAAGACCATTGCAGCATAGGCGTTGATCAGGTCGCGGCCCCGGGCAAAGGAGCCGGAGGCCATGTAGTCCTTCATGATCTGGACCCCGTCGTTGTCCTTGAAAGAAATCCCGGCCACCTCGTCAAAGGCCACCACGTCCCACAGCCCCACCAGCCCCACGGTATGGTTCGCCAGGTTGTAGAACAGGTTGGCTACGGTCGTTCGACCCCCGGAAATGAGGATGCTGTTGGGGCTGATCTCCTTGTAGATGTGGCTCTTGCCGGTCCCACGGGGTCCCAGTTCGCAGACGTTGTAGTTGTTTTCCACCAGGGGGACCATGCGGGTCAGGAGGTGCCATTTCACCCGATGCTCGAACTGGGTGGGTTCCAGGCCGGTGGACCGAAGGAGGACATCCAGCCATTCCTCTTCGGTAAAATGCCGCCGTCCCTCAAAGAACTCCTCCATGTCCATGTTGGGCATCTGGATCGGTTTCAATTCCCGAACCAGAAACGGCGATCCCTTTTGCCCCTCTTCATAGAAATACTCCATGGAGATAATGGACCAGATCCCACCCGCCAGGAGCTTTTCATAGCGCCGCACCGTTTCCGTGCTGATCTCAACGCCTTTGATGCCCAGGTTTGAAAGGAGGGCCTCATACACGTCCCGCTTCTCATTGAGCCTGACCGTGGCCTTGTCAATGATCTTGAGGCTCCCCCGTTCCCGAATGATCGATTTGACCTTCTCCGCCTCATCGGGCCGCACGTAATTTTCGGCCAATATCCGTTTTACGGTGGCCAGTCCATCCTGGATAATCGCCTCATCGTTGGAGGCGCAGTGCTGGCCCAGCAGGTACTCCAGCACATACACCGGAACGTTTGCGCCTTCCTTCACCAGTTTGGTCAGGTCCTTGCGGACGACCCGGCATCCGAAATGACGATTGAGCAGCTCGTCCAGTCCTCCACACGTCACGTCTGTCCTATTTTCAGAAATCATCGGTAAATGCCCTGTCTATGATGATGGTCACACTCTCCTGCTCGATCCCGGTTTCCGCGTCCCTTAACACCAGCCGGCATTTGGCTTTCTTGTCATACGGTCTGTCTTTGAGCACCAGCGTTACCGATTTCTTACGCTCCTCAATATTGTCGGAGGCACTCTCGAAGCGTATGGATTCAATGTTGGTCACCGGGTCATTCCCATCGTATACCGCCGCTTTGAGGGTAATGGGTTTCACCCGATCGCTGACCGGCTCCATCTGGATCATCTCGAATCGGTGCCGGGAGGTGGTGATCTTGTGGCTGGTCCCCAGCACATGGACCGTGACCTGCTTCGTCATGGTGGCGTCCGCCCCTTTTTCCTTGATGTGTCGCACCGTGATCACCGGCACCACGATTTCCTGAAGCATGGCCCCGCCATGAACGAACCTTGAGCCTCCCATAAAATGAAATCGATTGGTCCCTTTGGGGATCCAGAACGCCATGTCCCCCTCGGCATCCGCGGTCACCGCGGTTGCGCCATGCCATACGCTGTCGTGCTCCCCAAGGTTGTGTCCGATGAGAAAACGCTGCTTTGCCTTTACAGTGCCGGGGGGCTTGTCCTGCAGGTTGCTTTTATCGGGCTCTCCGGGAGACGATTCCGTAAACAGAAAGCCGTGATCCGCAGTGACCAGCACATGGTGCCCGTTCAGGTTGTTGATCACATACGTGACGACCGTTGCCAGATCGTTAATCGCCCGTCTCACCGCCTCGAAGGTGTGTCCTTCGGTGGAGGCGGCATCTCCGGTAGCATCGATCGCGTTATGGTAGATGTAAATCAGGCGCTTATCCTTGATGAACTCGCGCCCTTCTTCCTTTTTCATCTCCAGGAGATCATCGGCCTTCACGGCCAGGCCTTCCCATGAGGCAAGGATCTGGCTTCGCTGCTCCAGCGAGGCCGTTGGCCGACCGTCCACCAGGACGTCGCCATTGGGCTTGTATTCCATTCTGTTGTGCGGCAACAGGGCGGCCATGCCAAGGGCCGTATAAGATGGCAGGACGCCCAACTGCGAACTCAACCGGGCCTCGAACCGGTATTTTCCATTCAGTTCCCGAGTGAGTTCCTCCGCGGCCTCATAGCGGAGGCATCGCTGATGATGACAAAGCTCCGCCGACGGTCGGCCTCTTTCAGTCGGGGGGCCACATGCCTTTCAAAGAAACGCTGCTGATTGGGGGTATCCTTGACCCGCCAGGTGGACAGGAGTGACTGGTTTACCTTCCGGCGAACCAGCTTTCCCCAACAGCTCGCC
>JAWOIH010000407.1:0-3888 GCA_046484725.1 Candidatus Desulfacyla sp.
GGTCCATGAAGCCCACCTTGCAGGCCCCGCCGCAGTTCATCCGGTGGGTCTTGGCAAACCGGGTGATAAAACTCTGGGTGTACTCGATCTCGCCGCACATGAAGACCCGCTCCCAGGGGACGAACACGTGGTCAAAGACGATGAGACACGTCTCTCTCTGTCCGTACAGGGGATTGCCGATCACCCGCGCATCCGGTTCGCATTCCCTTTCCACGCTGAACGGTGTGTACTGACCGATGTAGGTCACGCCCTCGGTCCCGTTGGGGACAACGAAGGCCAGGGCATAGTCTTCCTCTCCCTTTCTGCACGAAATGCCGGGCAGCACAAGGGTCTCGTCCGCTGTATAGGCCCCGGTGGCGTGCTGCTTGGCCCCGCACACCACGATCCCGTCGGAACGCTTCTCTACCACGTGGATGTAGTAATCAGGGTCCTGCTCCAGGGGTCTTTTGCTCCGGTCGCCTTTCGGGTCGGTCACGGACCCGCTGACGACCAGGTCGTTTTCCTGAGCGTATTTCAGGAAATTATTAAACCGCTGGTGATATTCCGTCCCTTTGTCGCGGTCGATCTCCCATGTGGTGGCGGCCAGGGAGGGGAGCATCTCGTTGCCTGGGCAGCGGTAGTTGCAGGTCCCTAATTTCTGGCTGCTCAGCCGCGCCATATCGAGACGTTTGTGGAGATCGTCTCTGCTCTGATGGATGTGCAGGGCCCGGCTGATCGGTTCCCCGGTCAGGTGGGACAGGCTTTGCATGGTGTCCATGTACTGAGGGTCCAGGGTCAGTTCATATACACGCGCGGTGGCATCGATGACCCCCCGGGTGATCGGGTGCTCGGTCAGGCTTTCGACCTTCTTGCCGCCGATAAAAAGCCTCGGTTTCAGTTTCGCTATCCGGTCTCGGTATTCCTGTTCAGTGATGATCGCCATGGTTGCCTCCTATTGGATTGATGATTGTCGATTTGCGATTGTTGATTGAATAGCTCCTTGAAAAGATAAGATGACGTACAGCGAACCCCAAAACGTTTTTCCCATAAGCTATATTTCAGCGTCTCAGATCAAGCGTTCGGCTTACTGCGGGTCCGGGATGGAAAACGCTCATACGGGGGCGGATTATAGAATCCGCATCAGCAGAAGTCTACCCCAAAACCATGAAAGCGGACGTGGGGAGGCGTCCCGCAGATAATAAAATGCTTGAAAAACCATCGCATCTCCTGCTATAGATTCTTGCACGTTCATTCTGAGAGCTGATCTCTCACAAGCCGTAAGTCGCGGTCGGAAGAGGTTGAGAGGGTAAGAAGGTGAGAAGATTAGACCAAGGCGCGCGCCCTGTGAGCGGTTACGATGTATGAGTGTTGATTGACAGACATGTTCGAAAACCAAAAAACGGGTAGAACCTGTCAACACAAATGAGGAAAACATGGCATGCTGGCAGAAAGAATCAAGAAACTGAGGCCCTATGTCCCGGGGGAGCAGCCTCAAGACAGAACCTATATCAAGCTCAATACCAATGAGAATCCCTACCCCCCTACGCCGCGGATCGAACCCTATTTAAAGTCCTTTGACATCAAGAAGCTGAGGCTCTATCCGGATCCCCTGTTCGGCAGATTGAGAGAGGCGATCTCAGAGCGCTACGGCGTCCAAAAAAATCAAATATTTGTCGGGAACGGGTCTGACGAGGTCCTGGCCTTTGCCTTCTATGCATTTTTCGACAGTGCCCGGGGAAAACTCCTGTTTCCGGAATTCAGTTACAGCTTTTATCCTGTCTACTGCGATTTCTACGACATTGAATACAGGAAGGTCCCGCTGAAAGAGGATTACACCATAGACATCGAGGATTACCTGCAGGAAGGCCCCTCCTGCGGCATGGTTTTTCCCAATCCCAACGCCCCTACCGGCA
Source organism: Candidatus Desulfacyla sp. (assembly GCA_046484725.1). GTDB lineage: Bacteria > Desulfobacterota > DSM-4660 > Desulfatiglandales > Desulfatiglandaceae > AUK324. The sequence goes on from JAWOIH010000407.1 coordinate 1,893, forward strand.
TCTTTCTTTCTTTGGAAAAGATCACCGAACTCCTGAAAAGATACCCGGAAGACCGCGTGGTGGTGATCGATGAGGCCTATGTCGATTTCGGCGGCGAGAGCGCGGTCTGTCTGATCGATCGGTTCAAGAACCTGCTGATCACAAGGACCTTTTCCAAAAGCATGTCTCTTGCGGCCCTGCGGCTCGGTTTCGCCATGGGAGACGAAAAACTGGTGGATGCGCTTTTCTGCGTGAAGGATTCCTTCAATTCCTATCCAGCGGATCTCTTTGCCCAAAAGATCGGCGAGATCGCCATGAAGCACAAAGACTACTATGACGCCATTACCGAGAAAATCATCCGGACACGGGAGAATGTTTCGAGAGTGCTGACGGATATGGGCTGGGACGTCCTGCCGTCCGGGGCCAATTTTATACTTGCCGGAAGAGAGGGCCTGACCGGGGAAACCATCTACACCCGATTGAAGGAGAACGGCATTCTGGTGAGGTATTTCCATATCCATGGAATCAAGAAGTTTGTGCGCATTACCATCGGCACGGATGAGGAGATGACAGCGCTGATAGAGGCGGTCAAGGCGCTTTTCTGAATCGATCCGTTATAGAAAGGGCGGGAACATGGAAAAGGATATCCGTATGAAGGGGGAGCTGGCCCCGGGTCAATTGCGGGAGCGGATACGGTCCGGGGAGTGGAAGATCCCTACAACAGGGGTGGCTACAGGGTATGTACAGGCCAATCTGGTAATGCTGCCAAGGGATGCGGCCTTTCATTTTCTCCTGTTCTGCGTACGCAACTCCCGGCCATGTCCGATCCTGGACGTGCTGGAACCGGGAAAATGGGAACCCCGTATCGCCCGGGGCGCGGACCTGCGGAGCGATGTGCCCCTCTACAGGGTGTACAGGGAGGGGGTGCTCGAGGAGGAGATCGAGGATGTGAGCCATCTCTTCAACGACAACACGGTGAGCTTCCTGTTAGGGTGCAGTTTTTCATTTGAGAGCGCATTGATCGCGGCGCGGGTCCCTGTCAGAAACCTGGAGGAAGAGAAGAATGTTTCCATGTACATTACCAACCGGGACTGCATTCCCGCAGGGCCTTTTTCAGGTCCCCTGGTGGTTACCATGCGGCCCATGCGGCCCGATCAGGCCATACGGGCGACCCAGGTGACGACCCGCTTCCACCTCACCCATGGCGCTCCGATCCATCTGGGTTCGCCCGAGGAGATCGGGATAACGGATCTGGGGCAACCCGATTTCGGCGATCCGGTCACGATCCTTCCCGGAGAGATCCCGGTGTTCTGGGCCTGCGGGGTCACCACGATCCTGGCGGTGATGTCTGCCGCGCTTCCCATGGTGATCACCCATTCGCCCGGGCACATGTTCGTGTCTGATCTGAGAGACGAGGACCTGACCCTTCTGTGAGGGGGCCTGCGCTATGGAAACCGGCGGAAAGGTGTTCTTTTAAAGTATGGACAAACGAGACCTGCTGCATTTGAACCGGATCTCTTTACAGGCAGGTGTGAATGTGGTAACAAAAATGGCCCGCTGATTGGCGTAACCGTAACTTTCAATAAGTTCGGGTGGAATCTGTCCGTCAGGATTTTATAAAAGGCTTACGCCTAAACTTTAATAAGTAATGTTTATTTCTTTCAATCAAGCTTAAGTATAGTGGTATTATGCGTCCCCGAACTTATTGAGAAGTCACATGTGTCCGTCAAAATCGGCGTCATTTGTAAGGGAAAGATGGGCATGGAACATCCAACATCCAACATCGAATGAAGGGATTCAAGGCACTCCAAACTTTAGGCATTTTAGGCACTTGTAACTTCGTTTCACTAACCCAATGGGCCTTTGCCCCCAAACAATAAGGAGGTATGAGATGAAATCAATTATACGAGTGGGAATGGTTGTTCTGAGTGTGCTGGCCGTGATCGGGCTTATGGCGCCCGCGAATGTCGTTGCCGTGGACGAGGTCAAGATCGGGGTGATATACCCGCTGACCGGG
>JAWOIH010000055.1:0-10256 GCA_046484725.1 Candidatus Desulfacyla sp.
GGCCGATGAAGTGCGAAACCTGGCCCTGCGGGCCGCAGAGGCCGCCAAGAACACGGCCGTACTCATCGAAGGGACCATCAAGGCGGTTCAGAATGGAAACGAATTAACCCAGTCCACCCGGAACGCCTTTACGGAAAATATGGAAATCGCCCGCAAGGTGGAGGCGTTGGTTGCAGAGATTGCCGGCGCCTCAAGCGAACAGGCACAGGGGATCGAGCAGGTGAATATTGCCGTTGCCGAAATGGACAAGGTGGTTCAGGAAGTGGCAGCAACTGCCGAGGAATCCGCTTCAGCCGCTGAGGAGATGAATTCCCAGGCCTTTCAGATGGAACATATCGTGGGGGATATGATCTCACTTGTGGGCGCAGGGGAGAAGGGAGACGTCAAGGATATGGCAACCGTCGCCTCATTTGACGCCCGCCCTGCCTAAACAGAAGGGTCCACATCGATGAACCTGAGGAATTTAAATGAAAACTTCGACCTATTCTCTTAACCATACCCTTGCGTGCGGCGGCTCTATAAGGTATCTTCGTTCGGTCTCGCCGCAAATGGGCTTCCAATGAAATATCCTGAACCGGCCCTGCGCCATCTCGGTCGTGTCATCGCGTACCCATAAACGCGGAGACAGGGCCTATCCGTTGACCCCGCCTGCCGACCGCAGCGGCCGGCAGGCATTTCTTACACGCAGGGGAGATGCCATGTTTCATAGATCGAGCGTCTTTTCCCATTTGACGGTTTATCTGATTTTCTCCTTACTGGGTACAGCGCAGGATGTCTTCTGCAACACGGCGCCAACTCGTTCCGAGCCGGCATCCCAGGTGCTGGTTATCCATTCGTATTACCCCACCTTTACCTGGACCGACAACATCACCCAGGGGATCCGCAAGGCCTTTCGCGAGGACAGGCACCATGAGGCTCTCATCCACTTTGAATTCCTGGATGCCAAGCGGCACCCCGAAGCAGCCTATCTGGATCGAACCGCCGAGCTGTTGCGCATGAAGTATCCCGATCCAGAGGCGATCGATGTCATCATTTGCTCCGATGATCAGGCCCTCGACTTCCTGCTCAAACGATCGGATACGCTGTTTCCGGGTATTCCGGTCGTCTTCTGCGGCGTCAACGGGTACACCCCCCGGATGCGAGAGAGCGGGCGTCCCCTGACCGGCGTTGTGGAGGCCATCGATCCCAAGGCCACCCTGGAGGCCGCCCTCCGTCTCCAGCCGAATGCCCGTGATGTGCTGGTCATCAGCGATACGACCCTCACCGGCCGGGCTATCCTAAATACGGTCCGCCGCACATTCGACGCCTTCCGGGACCGATTGCGATTCCGCTATGTCAGCGACATGACACTGGCCGGGCTTCAGGCCGAGACATCCAGGCTTTCACCGGATGCCATCGTGTTTCTATTCGTCTTTAACCGCGATAAGGAGGGCCGCGATTTCACCCATGAGGCCAGCCTCAGACAGATCGCGGCCCACTGCAGTGCCCCCATTTACGGCCCCTGGACCTTTTACCTGGGCCATGGGATCGTCGGCGGCATGCTCACCAGCGGCGAGATTCAGGGGATGACCGCGGCCCGACTGGCCCTTCGAATCCTGAAGGGCGAACGGGCTGAAGACATGCCCGTGGTCATGGAATCCCCCAATCGCTACATGTTCGACCATGCCCGACTCGCCTTGCATCATCTCCCTCTTGACAGACTTCCCCCAGGGAGCGATATCATCAACCGGCCGGAAAGCTTTTATCGCACGTATCGATATCCCATCTGGGCCGCCGTCGTCGCGCTGACGGCGCAAACTGTCATCATCATTTTACTGCTCGTCAACATGCGAAGGCGTAGAGCTGCTGAAAAGGCGCTGATTTCCAGCGAACAACGATATCGCATACTTCTTGAAACCATCAGCGACCTTGTCTTCACCGCGGATACAAACGGAAGATTTACCTTTCTGAACCCTGAATTTGAAAGGATCACCGGGCATCGTGCACAGGACTTCTTGGGACGTCCCTTTACTGAGATCCTTGACGCCGAATACATAGCGTCAACGATCGAGAAATATCGACGGGGTCTTGCCGGTGAAAAGATCCCTGTTTATGAGGTGGCGCTTAAACATAAGGATGGAGGGACCGTCCCTGTAGAGTTAAAGGTCACTTCTCTGCTAAACGCGTCTGGAAAGTCGATAGGAAGGATCGGGGTGGCCCGCGATATCACCGAACGTAAAAAGGGGGAAGAGATCCTCAGGGAGAGTGAAGAAAGATTCCGAAGCTTTTTTGATCTGTCGCCCCAGGCCATCGCCCTTAGCGATGCGGAAACAGGAAAACTCCTTGACGTCAATCGGATGCTTTGCAGCCTGACGCACTATCCATTGGAAGAGATTGTTGGAAAAAGTCCAATGGAAGTGGGACTATACTCTGAGCACGACAGGGCCGAGTTTATAACGGCATTGCATACATCCGGAGAGGTCCATGGATTCAAGATGGATTTCAGGGCCAAAGACGGCTCCATTCTTAACGCGCTCATGTTCGCCAAAATCATCCAGGTCGCAGGGAAACGGCTCATTCTTACCATATTCGTCGATATAACCGAACAAGAGAGGCTGGAGGCCCAACTGGTACGTGCGCAGAAGATGGAGTCCATTGGTACCCTGGCCGGGGGCGTGGCACACGATCTCAACAACATACTGTCCGGCATTGTCAGCTATCCGGAATTAATCTTAATGGATCTGCCTGAAGACAGCCCCTTGAGAAACCGCATCCTGACCATAAAGAAATCCGGGGAACGGGCTGCTGCCATTGTGCAGGACCTGTTGACGCTGGCAAGGAGAGGCGTTGCCGTCACGGAAGTTGCGAACCTGAACCGGATCATAAGCAACTATCTGAAATCTCCGGAGTGCGACAAGCTGAGAGAATTTCATCCCGGCGTCTCAATTGAAACCGATTTTGAGAAGAACCTGTTCAACATCATCGGTTCGCCGGTTCATTTATCCAAAACCGTCATGAACCTGGTCTCCAATGCCGCGGAGTCCATGAATGATGGGGGCGCCGTACGGATATCAACCCGGAATGCGTATGTGGACAAGCCCATAAAGGGGTACGATGATATAAAGGAGGGGGATTATGTCATTGTCAGGGTGTCCGATTCAGGCGTAGGCATCTCACCCGAGGATGTGAAGCGGATATTTGAACCTTTTTATACCAAAAAGACGATGGGCCGGAGCGGGACAGGACTGGGCATGGCCGTGGTATGGGGAACATTGAAAGACCATGGAGGATACATCGATGTCCAAAGCACCGAGGGAACCGGGACGACCTTTACCCTCTATTTTCCCGTAACCAAGAGGGAGATAATACAAAAAGAAGCCCCCTTGCCGGTGGAGGCATATATGGGAAAGGGAGAGACGATCCTGCTGGTGGACGATGTGGAGGAGCAACGTGAGATCGGGACCGAGATTTTAGAGAAGCTGGGCTACTCGGTCACATCGGTTTCAAGCGGCGAAGAGGCGGTGGATTATCTGAAAGACCATTCAGCGGATCTGATGGTGTTGGATATGATCATGGACCCCGGAATCGATGGGCTCGAAACCTACAGGAGAATCCTGCAGTCCCATCCCGGTCAGAAGGCGATTATCGCCAGCGGCTTTTCCGAAACCCAGTGTGTCAAGGAGGCCCAGATGCTGGGCGCCGGTCCCTATATCAAAAAGCCTTATACGCTGGAAAAGATCGGCATTGCCGTTAAACAGGAATTGGGAGAGGACCAAACTCCTCGGAATTTCTGACACCCATTGCAATCACGTCTCTTTAGGAATGAGCTATGAGACAAAATGGAAATTGACAAGGAGAGGAACTTGTAGGATGATGAATGAGTAGAGGGAGGAATCCGGTGCCGACCCTTACCCGTAGGAAAAGCGATGAGCTGAGAAGAGCCCATTGAGAAAGAGAGAAAAAGAATGTCCCGTGAAATCGATATGGAAGCAATGAACGCCAGAATCAAGGCCATAAAGGCTGCGGCAACGGAACTGCATCAGATGGCCTACACCTTCCCGGCCATCGCCAGGAATTCCGCCCGGATCCTCTCCAGCACCAAGATGCTGGAGATTAATCTGTCTGACATCGTGCATCTTGAGGCCGAACAACATCAGGCATGGACTTTGTTGAGAGAGTAGAATTCTTCAAACGGGCACTCGGATTCGAGGGACTCACCCAGGGACAGCTGGAAGAGATTGCCAAACCGGCCTTTTCAACACGCTTTGTGAAAGGCGAGATCATCTTTGACCAGAACGATCGATGCGAGCATTTCCACACAGTGGCAAAAGGGCTGATCAAGGTGTCGATTTTTTCACCTTCCGGTTTCAGGATGACCTATCTCATTGCACGTCCCGGTGAACCTCTGAACCTGGTGGGCCCTTTCATCGGTTCTCCGAGAACGCTCTCGGCCGAGGCGATGGAGGATTCCGTTGTGGTCTGTATGAAGCGGCAGGATTTTACCGCCATGGTTTTCAAAAATCCTGTGCTCATCACCAACATCATCTCTATTCTCGGTCACGCCCTGGACGGCGCCAACAGCCGAATGATCGATATGCTCGAGAAGCGCGTTGATCAACGTCTTCTGAGGGTCCTCTATACCCTGAACAAGAAGTTCGGCGCTGTACTCAATTTTACCAGCTCCGAATTGGCGGAGCTGGCCGGTACCACAGGGGAATCGACGCTCCGAGCCATGGGACGACTGCGAAGGATGGGAATCGTTGAAACGGCCCGCGGTGTGGTTCGCATTGTTGAACCGGACAAACTGGAGAATCTGGGCAGCGACACCTTCTGGCTTTAGGAATTCCTGCGATATTTTTCCCCAGCATGACCGCCGTCATAGACACGCGGTTCCTCATCAGACTAAAAAGCATCTCAGTAACCATGGACACAAATGAAGTGGCCCCAATGACGTTTTTCTTTACTCTTCCCGTGATGCATTGATACCGTTGTCCGTCCCGATTCTTAGGACCGACGCCCGGATAGGTCTTTTGAGCATTTTCCGCGTTTCTTGAGAGGAAAGGCTGTCCTCTGACGCCACGAACCGACATATCATTTGATAAGAAACCGGCTTTGCAAAAAAAGCGACATTTGTTTTCTTTTGTGATACCTAAAGACTGAATGGTATTCATCCTTAAACCATCAAGCAGACATAAGCGCGACCCCATTAGGCCCTTAGGGCCTTGCAGGCGACAACGGGTTCTGAAATAGGGTATCAGAAAAAGTATTGGCCCTTACACAAATGAACGCCACATGGGATTCTTAATGATCATTGGGTGCGGATCAGGAGTGATCCATGCGCAGACCGTGCGTGCCGCAGCCCATACGGGGAAGGGAGGTGGGGCGAGCCTACATAGTCATGTTGCCATTTGCCGGTTGAGTCGTGTGAAAAGATTCTGGTAACCGTTTAAACAAGGAGGATGCCACGATGAAGAAAATGTTTCTGTTTTTTCTGGTCGCAATGATTGGAATCGCTTTTATGGGTGTCGGTGCTGGGAACGCGCAGGCCGACCCTGTCAAACTCACCTATAGCTGCTTCTTCCCGCCGACCCATATCCAGAGCAAATTGGCCGACGCATGGTGCAAGGAGGTGGAAAAACGGACGGGCGGTCAGGTTCAAATCAGCTATTATCCCGGCCAGACCCTCACCAAGGCCGTGCAATGTTACGACGGCGTGGTCGAAGGCCTCTCCGACATCGGCTTCTCCATCCTCCAGTATACCCCCGGCCGGTTCCCCCTGATGGACGTGATCAATCTTCCCGTCGGCATTCCCAGCGGGGAGGTCGCTACGGCCATCATCAATGAAGTCAACGACAAATTCCAGCCCAAGGAATTGAGCGACACCAAGGTCATGTATCTCCACAGCCATGGACCGGGTTTCATTCACACCAAGGACAAACCCATCCTCAAAATGGAGGACTTGAAAGGGATCAAGATCCGATCTCACGGTCCCACGGCTGAAATGATCAAGTGTCTGGGCGGGACCCCTGTGGCGCTCCCCATGCCCGAGTTATACCAGTCCCTTCAGAAAGGCGTGGTGCAGGGGGGCGTATTCCCCCTCGAGTCCAACAAAGGCTGGCGACTCGCCGAGGTCACCCACTATGTCTCGGCCTGTTTTTCCACCGGCTATGGCCTGGGGTTCTTCGTGGTCATGAACAAGGACAAGTGGGAGAAGCTTCCTGCCGATGTGAAGAAGACCATTGAAGCAATCAACCAGGAATGGATCATCAAGCACGGTCAGGCATGGGATGAGAGCGATTTCAAGGGGGTCCAGTTTCTGCTGGAAAAGGGCAACACCCTGAACGGCATCGACCCCAAGGAGGCGGAAAGAAGGCAGAAAGCGGTTCAACCGGTTATAGCATCGTATGAAAAGAATGTTACAGCCAAAGGTCTTCCGGGAAAAGAGGTCCTCGATTTCGTGAATCAGCGCCTCAACGACGTGGCCCAGGGAAAATTTACCAGCAAATACATCGCGGAAGGCAAATAGGCCGCTATGTTTCAGGGGGCCGGTTTCCTCCATTCCGGCCCCCGCCGGCAAGGATAGGGACAGATGAAGATGTTGGACGGGATGTCGAATATCTTGAAGAAAATTGGGGGCTTCCTCCTGGTGGCCATGATGGCCCTCACCTGTGCGGACGTCATCGGAAGGATCTTTGGCTACCCGATCCTGGGGGCCGTGGAACTGGTGGTGGCCATGACCACCCTGGCCATCGGCATGGGGCTTCCCTTCACCCATGCAAACCGGGGACACGTGGGTGTGGAAATCCTGGTCCGGATCTTCTCTGAGAGGACGCAGACCGTCATCGAACTCTGTACCGGCACGCTGAGCTTTCTCCTGTTCGCCATTGTCACCTGGCGCATGTTCGTCTATGCCCACACCCTTCAAAACACGGGAGAAGAGACCGTAAACCTGGCCCTGCCCCTGTTCATCTTCATCTATGCCCTCTCCTTTTGTGTGGGTATCTTCACCCTGACCATTCTCAGGGATATCCTCGTCAACATTCAGAAGCTGAGGGCGCGATGAATCCAACCCTTCTGGGAATTCTCGGGATACTGGTCATGGTGATCATCTTTCTCACCAGGATGCCCGTCGCCTACGTCATGACCATGATCGGTTATCTCGGTTTCAGCATCATGATCTCCACAAAAGGCGGATTGAACCTCCTTTCGAGAGACTTCTACGAGGTCTTTTCCTCCTACGGCCTCACCACCATCCCCCTCTTTGTCCTGATGGGGCAGCTGGCCTTCAACAGCGGCATCAGCAGCCGACTTTACGATACGGCCAACAAATACCTGGGCAGCACCCGGGGCGGGCTCGCCATGGCCACGGTATCGGCCTGCACGGGTTTCGGGGCCGTCTGCGGGTCGAGCCCGGCCACAGCGGCGACCATGGCCACGGTAGGACTTCCCGAGATGAGGCGATTCAACTATGCCGATGAACTCGCCACCGGCGCCGTGGCATCCGGCGGGGGCCTGGGGATGATCATGCCCCCCAGCGTGGTCCTGATCGTCTACGGCGTCCTGACCGAACAATCTATCGGCAAACTCTTTGTGGCCGGCATCCTCCCGGCCTTTCTCGTAACCATTCTCTTTATCATCAGCATCTTCATCTGGTGCACCCGGAACCCGGATCAGGGGCCCAGGGGAGAGCGATATACCTGGAAAGCAAAAATCAAGTCCCTCACCAAGCTCGGTGAGACCATGGCCGTGTTTGTCCTGGTGATGGGGGGGCTCTTTTCAGGTCTTTTCACACCCACCGAGGCCGCGGCCGTAGGCGCCTTCGGCGTCCTCCTGGTTTCCATCCTGCGACGTCAGTTGACCTGGGACAATTTTGTGGACTCCCTCTACGAGACGCTGAAGACATCCTGCATGGTCATGATGCTCATTGCAGGCGCCACCATCTTTGGAAAATTCTTCGCCGTAACCAGGATTCCTTTTGAGATCGCCACCTGGGTGGGGGGGCTTGACCTTCCCTCATCCGCGGTCATGGCCATCATTATCCTGATTTACTTCTTCGGGGGATGCTTCATGGACGCCCTCGCCTTTGTCATGCTTACCATCCCCATCTTTTTCCCCGTGGTCTCCAGCCTCGGGTACGATCCGATCTGGTTCGGGATCATTATTGTGATGGTGACCGAGATGGGCGTGATCACGCCACCGGTTGGGATCAATGTCTACGTGGTCTACGGGGTGGCCAAAAACGTCATCGGGGAGGTCCCCCTCGAGACCATCTTCAAAGGGATCGTACCTTTTCTGATTGCCGTGGCCGTGGGCATCGTGATTCTGATGGTCTTTCCGCAGATTATTCTCTTTCTGCCCAATATTATGTACTGAACCCGCAGGGCGACGGGATTATTGCGCGGGCCACTGAGCTTTATACATCGAAGGGAACCTTTATGGATACGGAACAAAAATACTGGAATCCGGTTGCAGAGACGCTGTCCCGGGAGACAATTCGAGCGCTTCAGTTCAAGAAATTCAAGCGACTCTTCCGGTGGGGGCATGAGCATTCCAGATTTCACCGTTCCCTGTATGATCAGGCCGGGATCCAACCGGACGATATCCGTTCATGGGAGGATGTCCATAAGGTGCCCAAGGTGGAAAAGTCCATGATGAGGGATATCCAGCGCAAAGACCCCTTTCCCTATGGTGACGCCCTCTGCGTGCCTCTGGAAGAGGTCACGGAATTCCGTCAGACCAGCGGAACCACAGGTCAGCCTGTGTATCAGCCCGACACCTGGCAGGACTGGGAATGGTGGGCGGAGTGCTGGTCTTATATCCTCTGGGCCCAGGGCTACCGTCCCAGAGACCGGGTTTTCCTCCCCTTCGGATACAACGTCTTTGTCGCCTTCTGGGCCGCCCACTATGCCGCGGAAAAATTGGGGTGCGAGGTCGTTCCCGGGGGCGTGCTCGACACCCAGGCAAGGATCCTCAAGATCCAGGAACTCCGGGCCACAGCCATGATGGCCACGCCGACCTATGTCCTCGGGATGGCCGATACGGCCAGAAAGATGGGACTGGACCCCGAAAAGATGACCATCGAAAAGATTACCTGCGCGGGCGAGCCCGGCGCCTCCATTCCAACCACCAAAAGGCGGATGGAAGATGCCTGGGGCGCAAAGGTCTACGACCATGCAGGCGCCACCGAGATCGGGGCCTGGTGTTATGAATGCGCAGCCCAGCCGGGAGGATTGCACGTAAACGAGGTCTTCTTTCTGGTGGAAATCGAGGACATCGACACCGGCGAGATCATTGAGGAACCGGGGAAAAGGGGGAAAATGATCATCTCGGCCCTGGACCGCCAGGCCCAGCCATGCATCCGGTTTGACTCCAAGGATGTGATCGAGTGGGCCGAGGCGCCCTGTCCCTGCGGACGGACCTTCCGGCTCATCAAGGGAGGGGTCCAGGGGAGGGCCGACGACATCACCAAGGTAAAGGGCGTCCTCCTCTCGCCGGGGGCCATCGAGGAAGTGGTTCGGGGAACGACGGGGCTCGGGGATGAATTCGAGGTGATCGTTGACAAGGTGGGAGATATCGATCGCATCACCCTGAAGGTGGAATTGATCCCGGAATACAGGGAAAGACGACAGGAAATAGAGCCCCGTCTCAAGGACCAGCTCCGTCTTAAGACGAATCTGGGGTATGTCCTGGAATTCCACAAAATGGGGGCCTTGCCCCGCTACGAGGTCAAGGCCAAACGGTTCAAGGACCTTCGAAAAGCCCACTGAAAACGGCCTTGCCGACGCCCCGCCTTTAGCTGCAAGCCCTGAATCTCTGCACTGCCGCAAAAAGCTGCGCCCCGTTGAACCCCGGGGATATTCGATCTATATCACCGGGCCGACCATGTAGATGTCCATGGCCTTGGTGTATCCCGATATCTCCGCCTTGGTGAGCTTGCCCGAGGCGACCTCGAGAATTTCTTCAAAGATCCGCTTGCCTGCCTCCGGCAGGGTCTCCGCGCCCTCCATGACCGGGCTGACGTCCACATCCATATGGTCGCGCAGTTTTTCCCAGGTCCGCCGGTTGCCCGTGATCTTGATGACCGGAACAAACGGAAACCCCTGGGGCGCGCCCCGGCCGGTGGTAAACGCAATCACATTGCATCCCGCGGCCGCCAGTCCTGTCAGGATCTCCGGCTCCCTGCCGGGCGAATCCATCACCACAAGCCCTTTTACAGAAGGGGCCACCCCGTATTCGTACACCGCCCGGACCGGCGCGGTTCCGGCCTTTGCAATGGC
>JAWOIH010000105.1:0-9043 GCA_046484725.1 Candidatus Desulfacyla sp.
TGGATGCATAAATTCCAGGCCGTCATTCCGGCGAAAGCCGGAATCCAGTGTCTTTTTGATAAGTTAAATGTTCTGGATGCCGGATCAAGTCCGGCATGACGTGAGAATTTTGGACTCTCAAGATTCTTAAGAAGGAGAAAAAAATGTTAAAAAAATTGGCCATGGCTTTTCTTTTAGTGGGACTCATCTCATTTGGCACTCCGTTATGCGTGCGGGCTGATACAGCCAAAAGCATTCCGGGCAATGACATCTTCCAGGCCTCCACAGCTCTTTTTGGGGCCCATAAAGAGATGGATCTGAAAAAGAGTGACGAACGGCTCCTTACATTGACCAATGCCGGCTATGGCACATTGAAGGGGCAATCCACCGAAGTATTTCTTGATATCATATCCGACACTACCGGATGCACCATGGGAAAGAAAAACCTTCTGATGATCCACACACCGTTCATGGAATCGCTGTGGTTCGCTCCATACAGAAAAGACAACGGAAAGCTTATTTTTGCTAAATGGCAGGCTTTTCTGTGCATGTTTAAAACCTGCCGCATCCAGCCACCAATAAAAAGCATCAAATCATAGACCCCATCCTCTCCCATATGACAGACTCCTTCCCTCATCTCGAAGACTTGGTGCCGGAGGAGATTCTTCATCAGAAATAGGGGGATGCTGGATACTGGTCGAAGATCCCAGAGACGTGACGATCCGGTTCCTAACAAAATCGTGCGTCATAAGCTGTCAGTGCCAAGACAGCTAATCGGAAATGACTCCCTCTTACCTCTGTTGTCAGGTCTCCCGCCTTTGTCTATTTCCCCATCACGAGCCTGTCATCGATCGCGTCCATGACCTCCACCTGCCGGCGCATGTCCGCTGCCCCGATCCGACGGCGCAGTTCTTGTGGGAGCCGCCGGGGCCGTCGGCCTTGACGGAGCGGGCGGTGTTGACACCCCCGGGAATTGGGTCGGCCTGGTCCTATTTGTCTCGATTCTCTTTGAAGCCTCTGGAGCCCCAGAGTGTCTCCTCTGCAAAGGCTCCACCGTGGGATTCGGACTGGGGGCCTTGTAACGATCGGGCACTCCCCTTTTGGTGCGTGCCGGACCGGTGGTCGGTTTTGCCGTGATCGGGGACTTGGGCCTCGTTACCGTGTTTGGCCCCGTTCTATGTGAAGCATCTACACCTGGTTTGGCTGACCCTGGGGATTCCCATTTCTGTCGTTCATTGCCAAAGCTGTGGACCTGTTTTCCACGTTGTTCAAACTGAGCGCGCTCATTTTTGCTTACCGGCTGGAATTTCGATGAAATCTCTCTGCTTTTTGTCACGGGAACAAACGGCCTTTCAGAAGGGCGCCCCGAGGCCTTTGAGACCATCCCTCTATGGTCGGGTTTCCCTGCATCATGCAGGACGCGAGGCGGCCTGAACTCTTCATGGTCGCGACGTTTTTGATAGATGGCATGGAGATTTTTTTCCCAATTGCGGTCGTGGCGATGCTCCCAACGCTGATGAGCATAAATAGGGTCGTAACCATGTCGTCTCACGTGGGGGGAAAACCATGGATATATTCCTCTCTGATAATACCTGGATGCGTAATAGTCGCCAAAGTAATAATGGCGATAGTGTGGCCGCCAGAAGAGACAGTCGGAAAAGACCCTGAGATCAATCATAAACGATGGCCTGAAAAAGAAGCCAGGTCCGAAGGTGACACCGAAGCCGAAGGCAACCGGCGCAAAGAGCACGCCTCGATAGCCGATGGCATAGTCCCAGTAGCCTCCGACAAAGATATAACCGCGAGGCGACCAGACGTAATAGTCTGGCATCCAGACCCAGTTCGGCCGCATGACCTCCCAATGACCGGGCCTCCAGGCATACCGCCCATGGACCCATACCCAACAGCCGGGTATCCAAACATGGTCCGATGAGGGCGCATTGATATTCGGACCCATTTCAACGGATTCGGGCGGCTCTGGCAGGTATTCCGTATCGGCGGCATGTTCGGCCGCCCAATAGCCCGAAATCCATTGGTACCCGTCTCCCGACCTCGCCCAATACCCCGGGATCCATTGCCGGTTCGGTGGGACCACCCGCCAGATTCCGCTGACCCAAATGAAATCGTTTCGGTCATCATCCCAGGCCCAGTAGCCTGGGATCCATTCGACATCACCCTTGGGTTTCTGTTCCGGGGGGATCTCATTGATCAGATCCGGCGGCGCTTTCTGGACAACAATTCCTGCTTCAGGATCGTACACGACGGTTTCGGCAAACGCCTCGTGTATGGGTCCGTGTGTGAGCACATCCACCCCTTTTTCAACATCAGATGCCTGTTCCTGGGCATCTACGGGCTGTAACGGGCCGGTTCCGATCCCCAGGCATGTCAGGACCGTGAACATGCAGATATGTCTGATAATTTTCCGGGTCATAGTCTTACCTCCTCTGCCTTCAAGTGCCTATGGAAGATGATTCCCTTCTCAAATGAACCCTGTGGCTGACTTCCGCAATGAGACATGCTTTGATTCATGGCGCGATGTTTTTGCGCCCCTCTGACGTCAATGCCCACAGCGAACAGGTCCTACGTGTTTATATCTTTTGGTAACCTCAAAAATTCTGGGCCACCAAAAACCTGAGATATGCCTTATGTTGTGAGTCTGGTTATGTTGTGAGTATTAAATTCCCTCCATATGAATTCGGACCGCCTTTCTGACAGCCACACACAACATATAGGGCTTGGTTATGGCCACCCGCTTCCCGGAATCCCTTCATCTCCTCATGAAAAGTAAGTTTGAAGCGGTTGAAAAGCTTCACCAGGAGGACCTGACAGATGGCTATGGGGACTTGAAAACGGGGTTAACATCCGGGTCGTTCAGGAGTTGATGGACCATGCCGATGTGAAGACGACCGAGATCTACACCCACATTATAGAAAAAGACATTTCTGTTGTCCGAAGCCCGCTGGATGGGCTTGAGTGAGTCTCCTTCCTCCCGACAATGCCCAGATGTGTTTGGTCACCAATCACAGGGTTTGTCTATTAGACCAGCAGGGAAACATGTCAGGTTCCGGCCTTGGCTATACGAAATTTTGGATAGTTATGATGATGGTTTTCTCTCCCAACAGGCCGAAAAGGCTCCCGTCAAAAGCGGGGTATGGGGTATTTGAGGGGGTATTTAACGCTAACACGGCTCATGGCTGATGGATGACTTTAAGGCATTAGGCTCAAGGCGTTAGGCGCAAGGTTAATGGCTGATTGTTCATGGTTGATGGCTCGATTTTTGAGCATTTTGTTGAAAAATAAGCGTAAGTCAAAGAAAATCGATAATGCTTGAGGTTAGCGGTGCCCGAAGGGACCCGTTTACTCATACCTGGGTGAAATACGGCTGATGGTAAGCTCCATGGTGCGATCAAGATCCGTGGAAGGAACCGGAGAACGAAACGCCACCAAGATCCTTTCTTTTGTAAAAAAGGCTGTCCTTCCTTTCCCTCGTTATCTTCTGTAAAATTCCAACTGCCCAAAAGCATCTCACACAGGGCCACCCCGGTGAAACAACAGCAAAAAAGGTTTCACGCCAATGGAATGGAGACTAAAATTCCATGGGGCAGGCAGGGCAGGCTGAGTCACAAAGGCTTTCAGATGTTATGGCAAAAATGGATACCAAAGTTTTCATGCTGCCAGCTTCAAGGGATTCGGAGCGTTCGTTTCAGCTGATGCAAACAACTACTTCCTTCGGTGAGTCGTCTGGCCCGGTACCAACCGGAATCAATCAACTCAATAGACGGAAACTGATTCAAAAAAGTAGGCCGAATAGCATTGTTTTGACAGTTCGACTAGGGAAATTCGCTTGGGCAATTCCTCCTGCTGATTTCATGTCGAGGTGTCACTGGGGTTTCTGTTCTGTCGGGATGGCATCAATCCGCTCTGCCTTGGAAACTTCTTTGAAATCCAATTCACCAGCACCAATATTTATCATTCTTTTATCGGTGCATTTCAGCGACTTGAAAGGCAACCAAGTTTGATACCCCGTAGGCACCGAAACATCTACTACGATCATAACGGCTTCAGCGATGTCCAATTCGGGCAACGGACTGAAAGCCAGCGACACCGACAATTTGACCAGGTCATTGACAGCAACCTCGGAGGTATCATACTTTACGTCAATCTTAAGCATCTGTGCCGCCGGTGTAACATCTGCTGCCGGCAGATTGAAACGCCGCACCACCTGCCCGATGGCATCACCTTTACCGGTCACCGCCATGTCAATTTCCGAATTTACCCGCACCTGGACAACTTGAAGCACATCGGTGATAGAACTCGCTCCACTTTTATTCCGCCCTCAGCAAGTGTGTCCAATTATGGGTAAAATGGCCTAATTGGATACCCAGGCACGCGAAAAAGACCCTTATATCGTGCAGTTTTGCGTCACGGGCGGGCCGGGGATTCTTCAAGTTCTCCAAAATACCCCATTTCTGGATGGACACTAATTGACATTCACTACAACTGTTTGGGCAGGCCAGTTAGCAATTTACTCTTCAAGAATAAATGTTATCTTCATCTGAACCCGGTACTCGGATATATTGCCCTTTTTATCGAGTCGAACTTCCTGATTCTCGATCCACGCTCCTTGAACATTTTTAAGATTCTTTCGAGCTCGATCAGTCCCCTTTTTAATTGCATCATCAAAACTAACTGCAGAAGATGATTTGATTTCTGTTGTTCTTGAAATAGACATTTAAGCCTCCTTTAATGTATTATGCTTTTTTATCCTTTCCCAAATCTCTTTCCCTATACAGCTTGCTTAATCTTGCTTTTGGTCTTCCCTCAAGCTCGGCTTACAAACCACACGATTAGTGCAATAACTAGGATCGTACCAACTATACCCATACCCAACATACTATCACCTCCTTAAATCCAACCTTACCGGTTTGATCCCATCGCAGTTCTGCCGGATGATATACATGGTTTTGCAAATAGCCTGCCAACAACCGGGTAGAATCAGAAGTTTGGAATCATCCTTTAATAACAGGCGATTAGATTAATAGGAGAGAACAATATAGAATTATGAATGATTTGTTTGGCCTCAACATTTGGTGGAACCTCAGCATATCAAGGGATACTTTGAATGACGGTGGACAGCCTGCTAAAGAGATAGGGGTCTGCGGAAATTGATGTCATTTGGGCGTAATCTGGGCACACCAATCCCCGAGATTCCAAGGCCGGTTCTTAAAAGGTGGAGCCCTGACAAGGCCGATCAGGCTTCGTGTACCCCAGAAGTAACTTCTGGATATCTCAAAGATTCAGCACCCCCCGAAAGCGGTGATATCTGCCATCTCTGGCAGGCCTTTATAGACCATAAATACAAGCTATAGCAGGCAGTTATATTACCATATGGAAATGGACGATGACTGTTGAGCCAGCAAAAACCGCCTATTCAGACATTGACGAAACGTATGATCTTAATATTTAGGGGATAAATCCAACGGGTAGATTCCTCATTCGGAATTCCCCGCCGGCGCGGGATCTGCGACAGGCCTAAGCCTTTCATCCTGCGATATGGTGAATTCATTTGGAGGGCGTCGGAAGGATTATTCGACCTTCGTGTGCCACAGATCCAATCAAAGCGGTATAAACCTTTCAAGCCATACGGAACACGAACTGGACTCCTATTCGCTCCCGGACCACCCTTTCGTCTTCTACCAGGTATTTCAGATGGGCCAAGGCCTCGCCCGTGGCGAACCATTTCTGGGCTACGGGGAAGTCTTCCCAGGACCTGCAGTTGATATCCCAGGTCATTTCTGACGCGGTGTCATAGGCGTTTCGGGGACACTTTCCCAGGATTGCGAGAACCTCTTCCAACCTCACGCGATGGTGATGTTTGAGTTCCTCAATTCGCGCGCGGCAGTGTGTGAAAATCCTCCGATGACCGGGGAGGACAATATCCACATCCAATTTGTAGATCTCGTCCAGATTAGCCAGATAGCTTCGCAGGGGCTGTGTCTCATCCGACCAGGACTGGATATTGGGAGTTATATCCTCTAAAATGTGATCGCCCGATATCAAGATTTTCCGGTCCGGCTCATAGAGGCACATATGCCCCCTGGTATGCCCGGGCGTTGATATGCAGGTAAACGCGTAGTCGCCGATCGACAGAATTTCTCCGCCATCCAGAAGGGTAAGGGCATGGTTCAGCTTAGACCCATGGCGATGCCCTGGATGCCGTTCCAAGGCCTTCCGGGATTCCTCTTTGCTGAACCCGTTTTCACATGCGTATTCGGCCATCCGCTCCCACACGCCACCCCTGGCCGCGCTTTCAGCGTCCGGCCGATTGAAATAGATGGTCCGTGCGTCGGCGACCAGTCTCGGGACCAGGGCAAAGTGGTCCGCGTGAAGATGGGTAACGAAAAAATCAGTTTTCTCCAGGTCTACCTTCAACTCCTTCAGGCCCGACTGCATGGCTTCCATGCACTCGTCCCTGTTGAGCCCCGTATCCACGATCAAATTTCGCCCTGAGTCTTTGATCACATACGAATTCACCGCCTTTAGGGGGTTCCCTGGAAGGGGGATCTCCATTCGGTAAATATTGTCTCCGACTTCTTCAACATGCGCCATATCACATTGTTCTCATCAACAGTGCGATTACATTCTTCATCCCTGATTCTGGCTGCCTTCGGCCAGGAGTAGGAAAATCGCGCTGAGTCGTTAATGATCCTTGATAAATCTCTTTGAAATATAGGCCGGTCTTGTGGCGGAATTTACCAAACATTCTGTCTGATTGCAAATGTTACGGTCTGCGTTTTCAGCAGGGCCGTTTCATTGAGAGAGAACTGAGCCAGTCTCATCCTTTTTTCTGAGTGTAATGAGCGATTGGAGGGGCATGAGAGGGGCAGGCAAGCTTTGTGTCCCAGAGGAGCTTTCATCTATATCTCAAAGTTTCAGAGCCACCGAAAGGGACATAACTGCCATCATGACGGGTGTAAAGCTCCTTGTCCATGTGGTTTACCATCTTTCCATTCCCCTTCATATTTTTCACCATCAGGAAGGTTAAATGTTCCTTGTCCATGAAACTCGCCGTCTCTGAATTCCCCTACATATTTTGAACCATCAGAAAAAGTCAAAGTCCCCTTCCCATAGGGCGTAAAATCTTTCAATCCACCTATATATGTTGAACTATCAGGATAAGTCCGAATTCCCTGTCCATATGATTTGCCATCTTCCCATTCCCCTTCATACGTTGAACCATCAGAAAAAGTGTAAGTCCCATGTCCATGTGGTTTACCATCCTTCCATGCCCCTTCATATGTTGAACCATCAGAAAAAATGTAAATTCCGTGTCCGTGTTTATAACCATCTTTCCATTCCCCTTCATATTTCTTAGCACCTGGATATGCAAATGTCCCTTGTCCATCAAATCTACCCTTCTTGAATTCACCCACATATTTCCCACCATCAGGAAAAATGTATGTCCCTTGTCCATGTGGTTCATCATCTTTCCATCCCCCTTCATACATTGAACCGTCAAGATGTATCCAAGTACCTCGTCCATGTTTGTAACTCCTCAATCTTTTCCATGACCAACTCAAATCGCCTTCATATGTCGAACCATCAACATAAGACCTTTTCATCTTGCATAACTCACTTCTTCAAAAGATTTATATCACTCTTGTCCAAAATCGGCTTTTTCTTGGACAGCACATCAAGGGTTGAGACTTCAGGCCGCGTAATCGAAAGCCGCTGAGAGCCATCAAAACCCGTTATCTTGCATTTGGGCATTTTTTTATCCTCCCCATGGCTTTTAGTCCGTCAAATGAGTGGCAGAGGCGCAAATGGCAAGTGAAAGTGCCTATTCCTTCAACTTGAGTGTGAGGCGGCCATCGGAGATCTGAATATGTTCCACGCCTGCAGCGAGGGTGTTCCAAAAGCTTTTTTCCGTGCCGAATTCCTGGATAAGGTCCACATTCTTAATCCCGCCAAGCCAAGCATTGGGCAGCGGAACACCCCAGATGCTGACGCCCTTTAGTGCTACCACGGGTTTCTGGTTGGCATAGCGCAACTCCAGTCCAGCAGTCACTTTGAGGGTCTTACCGCCAAAGAACGGCAAATCCGGATCCAGGGGAATCAAGAGCTTGGCGCTCGCCATGTCTTTTGATAAATGGATGGCAAGCTTTCGGGCAAGATCGGTATTCTTAGCCAGGAGCGCATTGAGTTCACGGGTAGTGAAAGAGATCTCCCGGCTTGCTCCTGATTCGTCATACCGCTCGGGTTTGAGCGGCACTGTCCCTTTGGCTTCGCCCGCCTGGCCTTGTATCGGATCCAGGCGGCGGAGTTTGGCATCCAGGACCACCGTCTCTCTTGAACTCAATTCAACTGGCTGGAACTGTTTGGGAAATAAATAGCGTGTCACCAGAAAATAGGTGAGTGCGCTTGCGACGGCAGCCACAAGGATACCGATGATAAGATTTCGCCCCCATCGGCTCTTTTTTTCACTCTCCCGCGACGCCATATTTATGTGATCTGGTTCCATGTGGAATCTTTCCATATGCATGTCATTCAAAACAAGCGACAAAACCCCGCGTTTCTGGTGTGAGTATGGGAGAAATGGCCTTCGGGGTCAAGGTAAAACCACCGGTCCAGCCTGGTGGAGATGTTCCTGGGATCCGGGGAGTGGACAGATGAGGATTTTAAACCAGCGGGAGCATTTAGTTGAAGACGTTGCCAGGCTTCTTGATCATGCCAAAAATGCGAAAAATGGAACAACTACTGCAAACCATTTAATTGGAGCCATGGCGATGGTTTTCCTGATAAAAGACCGATTGCGAGTCATGATAAAGTCGGTGACACCATCTGGATATGTCACGAATTCAGCGCTACCGATTTCGACATATATCTGCCATCTCTGGCAGGCTTTGGATGCCAATAAATCTATTAATATCGATAGGATATGTCAATTTAAAAGAGTCAGCTGGGGTGGAGACTATTCAAGCCTCCACCCTTTCTCATTATGTTACGCATAGATGTTCTCAATCCATCTCATGGCCTCGGTGTCAGGCACTTTTCCCAAGTAAAT
>JAWOIH010000224.1:0-3222 GCA_046484725.1 Candidatus Desulfacyla sp.
ATTTCTTCTACTGACCATTTCAAAACAGGAGGCTCAGGGGTAGGGTTGGCGAGTCCAAGATCGATGCTTTCCTCCGGGAACACCCAAAGGCTTACGCTTTCAGGAGCATAGGGTTGTAAATTGGCTGGCCTGTAATTTTCGATGATCTCCAGAGTTTTTGTCACAGGTTCGACCAGATCATCTGACTGACCGGGGGTTACTGGTATCGTCGTGTCGTGCACTGTGACTGAGCCGCCCCAGGTGTCTATGAAGGAGGCTGGGGCTGCGTTCTCTATGTATTGATCTCCATTTCCCCTTAAAGAAGAAAAGCCCGTCGCCTCAATGTCGGTTAGAAAGTTGTCCATTTCTGCCTGGCTGATTTTTGTCTCCATATACTGAAAGCCATCAAATTTGATCAGGCGACCATCTTGATATAAAACAAAGCGATAGATATCGTTGGCAGCCAGGCAGGCTGACATGTCATCCATGCCATCGCTCGCGTCTATGATGAATGAAACGACTACATCATTGGAAAATGGAATGGATGCTTCGGTTGATGTGGCAGGTGTAGGAGTGATGGATTGACAAGCGGTCAGGAAAGTCAAAAGCAGACAGGATGCAAGACTGAGTTTGGTTTTCATTTCTGCTCCCTTTTCTGAATAGATCAGATTAGCAAGAATGTGTGTTGGGCAGTTTTGACATAGCTCACGGCCCCAGCGCATACCACGTTTCCCCATCCCAACGAGCAACATGATTTGCGGGTAGGCCTCCAGCTTCGGTAAAAAATCCAACCGCATAAAGGTCTCCGCTTGGATCGAATGCGAGTGCATCCACCTGCTTATTAACCCCGTTTCCAAGGGCGTGCCACGTGCTTCCATCCCAGCAAGCTATGTTTCGCGCCGGAGTATCATTCACTGACTCAAAAGACCCTCCGATGCAAAGATGGCCATTCGCATCTACTGCGATATCAAATACGGCAGGTGCTTCACCCTCCAATCGATCAGCTATGATGATCGAGTCTGTGCCATCCCAAGAGACTATGAACCCACCGGGTGTATTCAATTGGCCAGCGGCGTACAAGGGCCCGGATTTGTCCAATGCAAGATGCAGGCTGATGTTGGGCATACTCGTGTTTATCCGTGTCCATTTTTCGCCATCCCACTGTGCGATATAATTGGAATTCCCTTCAGGCGTCAGGGGTTGCTCGCCAGCTACATACACCTCCCCGGCTGCATTGACTGCCATGGCAAAGATATTCACCTTGTCGAACCCCTTGCCGAGCACGGTCCAGGTTTCCTGATCCCATTTTGTCACGTAGCCCATAGGAAACTCAGTGGTGTGGTCTTCGCTTGGATAAAAAAACGCGCCGGCTGCGTAGAGATTATCTTCTCCGTCCACGGCGAGAGCCACCACAGGAATATTGCTTGATAAGCGTCCAGCCTTGAGTGGGTCGACCTCGACACTGAAATTGCCGGTTATATCTTCCCACTTGGCGCCATCCCACCTCATAATTGCATTCGACAAACTCTGCTGGGAATCCGTCATAATCTCTGTATAAAGATGACCTGCGCCGTCTGTTACCAGCGTATCCCCTGCAGTTGAATAACCATTGCCCAACGCAATCCATTTCGTACCATCCCACTGTGCAAAATGTCGTATATCATCCCCCATCGTGCCAAAACCGCTGGCATAGATCTGGCCCTGTTGACTTATTGCCACGTTATCGACTACCACATCAAAAATAGGGGTTGGGGATGGAAGCAATAGAGCAGGCGTTATCGTGGGGGCGGGACCGGAAGTAGAGGCTGGTTCGGCTGTGGAGAGAGAGGACGGTGTGGCAATGAGAGTCGTAGAGGGTGCAACCGTTGATAATCTCTGGGGCACACAGGCCGCGCAAAGAACAAGGATGGAAAGGAAAACCAGTGATTTCATGCTTGTACTCTCGTGATTAGAGTATGTTGTTTGGAAGTAATGGCATATAAGTCAATCCATTGAGTTAACGATAAGAGAAAGCATCCCTATGTATAAAACTAAAAAACCAACAAGCACTACCCCCGTTGTAATGAGAGCAGTTTTCAAACCTTTAATTTTGTATGTTACCCCGAAAATAACGGCCACCATAAACAAAGCAAACAAAACATAGAAGATAGTCATGGTTTAGTCTCCATCAGAAGTTTGATCGCTGAACCTACTCCCTCGCCGAACAGGGGGACCATGCCCACGAATTCGTTACCGCATCGTACAGAGCCTCCATCTGGTCGCTTGCCGCCTTATTCTCCGAGGGAGCTGGCATGAATGCGAGGATGTAGAGAGTCTGCTGGTGCACGACGTACACCCTGCGCTGAAGATCCTGACCCGGCATACCATCCAGCACCACCGCCTGTTCGCCACCGAGCGTCACGGTCCAACGACCAACGTCCAGGCCGGCCGCGTATGTCATTTCCTGATCAGCAATCTTCTCGGCGCTGCGATCATAGGAATCGCTTATCTCAAGCCAGAAGAGCCCTTTCACATCAGAGCCCGGAAGATCGGGGTCGACGATTTGCACCGAGTCGTTGTAGGGAAGTTGTGTGTATCCCTGAGGATAGGAAAAGCAGAGACCCAGCCGATCGCTATCGCTTGAGAACAACTCCGCTGTGTCGTTCACACTTGTTTGGGCTGGCGTACTTTCGAGCATTTGCGGAGTTGGAGTGAAGACGTCAGTGACAGCAGTTTGGGGCGGCTCGACCTTGCCGACGGCCGGGGTAGAAGGTGGCGCTATGCTGCAACTTGAAACAAGTCCACTAAGAATGAAGATAATCGGAAACAACTTTCGTGATGACAAAATCAGTATGGGTGAAATGATCCTGGGAAGCATTGGTTACTCTTTTCCTAAAACGTATTCGTAACGGTGGTGTACCTGTAAGTAGAGACGGAAGTACTGGAAAAAAAGTTCCATTTTGATTCTTGATTAGAATGAACGTTCCTGACTAATATAGAGTCAGTGTTGAAATTATATTGAGCAGGGTTTCAGGGTCCATATTTTCGCCTTTGAGATCAGAACTACTGGACTGCGTGCAATCATTGGCATAAATAGCCTCCCCATTTTGGGGAGGTTGGAGGGGCAGGGCTTGAACAGGTGCCAAAATACGACCTACGCGACCGGTCCGCGGATTGGGGGAAGATGGGCATCCCCGCCAAAAGTCAAGGCGGGGCATGGGGGTAACTCCGTCCCCAGAAGAGTTGTCCGCGCTGAAAGAGTTA
>JAWOIH010000319.1:0-17739 GCA_046484725.1 Candidatus Desulfacyla sp.
CACGGGACTGTTGCGAGGGTAGAGGTGGACGCCTCAGAGATACATAAGATAGTGAGCCGGGACACAAGGAAGGCCATTGTGGAGAGATTTCAGAGGATCGGCTTTGATCATGTTGCCTTGGATTTGGAGGGCTATGTGTCCGGAAAAATGAACCGGGGGATTGAGGAATTCAGGGATTGAGGAATTGAGGAATTGGGGGATTCAGGGATTACTATCTGCGAAATCTGCGGATGGGATTGAGGGTGAGTCATGATATTGGGTCTTGATGTGGGGGGGACGCAGACCGATGCCGTCTTAATTGACGAAGGCCGGATTGTTGCTGCCGCCAAAACCCCGACGACCGAGGACCTCTTGGCAACACTCAGGATCGCCCTCGAAAATACCCTCGGGGATGTGGAGCCGGGGAGACTGGCACGGATGGCGTTTTCGACCACCATGGCGACCAATGCCATTGTGGAGGACCGTCTGGATGACGCCGGGATGATCGTATCGGCGGGGCCGGGGATGGACCCCGAATGGTTTTCCGTAGGGCCGTCGTACCATGTGGTGGATGGATGCCTGGACCACCAGGGGTTTGAGGCAAAACCCCTGGATCGGTCCGCTGTGATGGCCGCCGCCTCCTCTATCCTCAAAGACGGCATACAGGTCCTTGGCGCGGTCAGCAAGTTCTCTGTCCGGAACCCCTCGCACGAACTCCAGACGGCCGACTGGGTGGGGCACTCTTTTTCTCATGTGGCCATGGGCCACCGGTTTTCGGGGGCCCTCAATTTTCCCCGCCGCATTGCCACAACGTATCTAAATGCCGCCCTCTACAGAATCCACAAAGACTTCTCCGGCGCCCTTATCCATATTCTAAAAGAGAAAGGCCTTTCCGGGCCCCGCTACCTCTTGAAACCGGATGGGGGGACCATCGACCTGGACCAGAGCATCCAGTGGCCCGCAAAGACCGCCCAGTCAGGCCCGGCCGCCAGCGTCATGGGAGCGCTGGCCCTGGACAGGTGCGAAGGCACGACACTGGTTCTCGACGTGGGGGGTACCACCACAGACATGTCGGTGGTGATCGACGGCACGCCGCTCCTAAAGCCCTTCGGCATCCGATTGGGCCCTTTTCAGACCCTGATTCGCTCCCTGTTGACCCATTCCCTGGGGATTGGCGGGGACAGCGAGGTCCGCATGGGGCAACACGGGAGGCTGAAGATCGGGCCGGTCCGCAGGGGAAGGCCTGCGGCCCTGGGCGGCCCGGCGCCTACCCCCACGGATGCGATGATTCTCCTTGATTTATTAGATACAGGGGACAGGGATGCCGCCAGGGCTGCCATGGAAAAGGTGGGGGGGATTGCGGGCTGGGACGCGGTCGCCACAGCCGAAAGGGTCTTGCAGGGCATGGCCGAGACCATTGCCGCGTCCGCAAAGGCCTTTATATACGACATCAACGCACAACCGGTCTATACCATCCATGAGGTCCTCGCGGATCAAAGGGTCGAACCCACGGCGATCCTCATCCTCGGCGGCCCTGCACCCCAGATGGCCAGGTATATCGGGCGGGCCTTCGGCCTGCCGTGCCGTTTTCCTCGGCATCACGGCGTGGCAAATGCCGTGGGCGCGGCCGTGGCCAGGGTCACTTCAGAGATTACCTTGCAGGCCGATACCCAGAGGGGCTCGGTCATTATCCCCGAGGCAGATGTGAAAAAGGACATCGACGCCGGCTTCAACATGGAACAGGCCATTGCCCTGGGCCGGGCCGTCCTCTGCCGGCAGGCTGCAGGGATCGGGGCCGATGAAAAGGGGTTGGAGATCTCCATCACCGAAAAACAGACGTTTACCATGATCCGGGACTACGCAAGGACCGGCCGGAACATCCGCCTCAAGATGGGCATTACGCCGGGTATCATCCCGGAATGGAAGCGGGGGGGCTGAATATGCTGCATGCCGCGCGTCGAACAGGCCTGGTCTTTTTTCCCGCCTTTGACTGGGCGATCAGCCCTTCCCACCCGGAACGGGAGGAACGCCTATTGTACACCCAGGACCAGGTCCTGGAAGAGGGGCTTCTGGATGTCGACGGGGTTGTTGAATACAGGGTCCGTCCCGCCGGCTTTGAGGACATCCAGCGCGTCCACTTCTGCGTCCCCGAAGAGGCCGCGGTTACCACGGAGAGCCATCTCATCTCCGCGGGCGGGTGTCTGGTGGCGGCAGATGCGGTGCTCAAGGGCGAGGTGGAGAGCGCCTTTGCCGTGGTGCGGCCGCCCGGTCATCATGCCATGCGGGTGGTCCACGGGAACCGGGGGTTCTGCAATATCAACAACGAGGCGGTCATGATCGAATACATCCGGGAAACATATGGGATCCGAAGGGTCGCCATTGTGGATACGGACTGCCACCACGGCGACGGTTCCCAGGACATCTACTGGCACGACCCCAACACCCTCTTTATCTCCATCCACCAGGACGGCCGCACCCTCTACCCGGGCTCCGGGTTTCCCAATGAGGCAGGCGGTCCCAATGCACAGGGGATGACCGTCAATATTCCTCTCCCCCCGCAGACCGGCGAAGAGGGCTTTCTCTATGTCATGGAAGCGCTGGTGATGCCTCTCTTGGAGAAATTCGAGCCCGAATTGGTGATCAATTCTGCGGGACAGGACAACCATTTCAATGACCCGATCACCAACATGAATTTCTCGGCCCGGGGATATGCGGCCCTCAATGCCCGTCTCAAGCCGGACATTGCCGTTCTGGAAGGGGGATATGCCGTGGAAAACGCCCTCCCCTATGTGAATGTAGGGATCATCATGGCCATGGCCGGGATGGACACCTCTTTTGTAAAGGAACCCAACTACGACAGGGACTACCGACCCCAGCCTCCTGAGATCACCCGGTATATTGAAGATCTGGTCGGCCGGCTGAGGGGCCTTTTCTTAGAGGGCCGTCTGGAAACGGTCCCCTGCGAGGAGGGGGCCATCATCGAGAGGAGCAGGGACATTTACTACGACACGGACAACATCCATGAGCGGCAGCATGAGAAGATCCGCTGCTGCAAGGAGTGCCCGGGCGCCCTCTCCATCGCGTCCACCTCCAACCGGGGTCAGCATATCCTGGCGGTTCATGTTCCCCTGGGGGCGTGCAGGGCATGCCGGGACACCGGCTCCGCCTGGTTCGAGGAAGGGACTCGGGGTGCATTTACGCACGTATACCTGCAGGATCGGGTGCGGGGGGTGTACGAGAGGACGTGAGAGCAGACAGAAGTGTCTCAGGTGCCTGATGCAGACTAACGGCCCCAATCTAATTGGCGGCCAGTCGACAGGTTCAGGTTTCAGCAAACAACCCACCCTGACACCCGAAACCTGGTGCCTGAAGCCTCCGTCTCTATGGAACGGGTGTCCTGGTGACGAGGGCGATATGCATGATCAGAATTACGTTGCAGGGGTAGAGGCGGTGTCATGAACAACAGAAACGACTGGAGCAGCGATCCCTCTGTACGGGCCATGCGACGGCTGTTTGCCCGGATGGAGTCGGGCCAGAAAGAGCTGTTGCAAAGGCTTGGAATATCGCCTTATGACGGCAGGCTCAGGGCTTGCCGTGAGGATGCCAGGGACCTCTTTGAGCGGATGCTTTCCGGGTCTTCCGCAGGTCGGGGGCAGAATGAAGGGGATACCGCCGCCCTCTACATCCACTGCCTGATCCAGGTACTCAAACAGCACGGCCTCCCCATCCCGGCAGGGGTCGTCCGGGAGAATGACCCGCTCAAGCGAGTGGTGCGGGAGGCGCTGAAATGATCCGGTTGAGGCTGTTTGGGCGCTGCCGAATCTACCACGATCCGGTAAGCCCGGTCCTTCGGGCGCCTGCCCAGATCGGGTGGGATGCCTGGTTCAGGACCATCGATCTGGTAACGCCCCGGCGGTTGAAGGGAAGGGAACTTCTCATGAAGACACGTGGCTGGTGGACGGTTGAGCCTGCCCTGGTGGCCGAGATCGTCGAGTCGCGCGGTCGGCTGGTTGTGGGCGATCAGGGCGAACTCATGGTGGAATTTGAAAACAAAGGAGAGGCTGAAGCTCTCTCTGTTGATCTGTTGAACCGGTTTGGCGATCAGGTGCTTCTGGCGCCTTGAATTCGGAAAGCCGGAACTGCAAATTCGTTTGAAACGGGCGCCTGTTTAGGCCAGGCTATTTGAAAGGACAGGGAGGTTTTAGAAATGACACAGGAGATGTTTGCCGAGAAAGGGGAATATGCCGAGATGGCCGGGCTCCTTGACACATGGACAGTGGATCCGGGGAATGTCAAACCGGCATTTATCCAACTGAGGGACGCCCTCTCAGAAAAGGAGCGGGCAACCTTATGTTTTAAGTCGCGACCGGGCATCAGCCATTCCTTCAGGGCGAATGTCCCCAAGGCCGGCCATGCAGACGGTCGGCTCTTTGTCATGGCGGATATTGTGGACGATGACCCGGAAAACAGGTGGCTCTCGGTATGTTATTACGGGGATATGATTACGGATCCGGACGAGGCAGGGGATCTGGTGCCAGGGGGCCTGCTGGGGGAAGACGGCTACTGTTTTGATCTGTATGAATATGATGATGCGGCGATTGCATATCTGAAGGAGCGGATCGAGGAGGCGTACAGAAACAGTCTGGCCAGCTGAATTCAGCACGGGCCCGCACGAAAAGCAGGATGCCTTTTGGGGCATCCTGCTTAGAAAAGGGACCCGCCTATTTCAAAAGGTCCGCTGATTGGGGTTCCTCGCGATAGGTACTTTTGATCAGATTATTGATGAATCCCTCCATGTCCTTAACCGCATCGGAGCTGATAGTGAATGTGTCGATGCCCGATCGATCTTTTACAAGCCTCAACCCATACTCAAGACGCTTTGCCAATTGAAAGGTCAGAGGACCGGGCTCCTGGCCGGTCCGGATGGCCTGACCGATAATCTCATCCACTGCGCTTTCATCAAACGACAGGGTTACCTCAAGCTTTTCCATGAGCGAGGCCTCTTCTATCTTGACCTGATCGAACATGGCGCTGAAATCTTCAATAGCCGTATCGATCTCTGTGATGTTGATCAGGTACAACTCGGCGATAAGGTCCATCCTCTCCGGATAGATATCCAGCCCGCATCGTTTGCTGAGCGTCTCTTTCCGATCTGAAAGGTATCGTTTGATTCTTTCGCGCTCATTCTGTTTCCCCTTTTCATACCGTTCCGCCCGTTTTGGATCATCAGGGCTGCCCAGCAGCATCTTGAGCTGGGCCTCCGGTTGCTCCACGATGTCTCGCGTCACCAGGAATTCTCGGACAGTCGATGAGGGAAGTTTCTTTTCAAACGGGATCAGGACCTTTTCCATGGCGCTCACCAGGCCCCTTGCCCCGGTCTTTTCCTCGGCCGCCATCTCGGCGATCCGCGACAATGCGTCCTCTTCAAACTTGATGTCGATGCCGTAGGCCCTGAAATCGATCCGTTTGCTGAGAATGATGGGGTTATTGGGATTCATGAGGATCTCTAAGAGGTCTTCTTTGGTGAGCTCATCGAAAACCACCACCACCGGAAGACGACCCACAAACTCGGACTCGAAACCGAATTCGATCAGGTCCTGGGCCCGCACCTCCTTGAGGATCTCCCAGGGGATCTCGGTGGGTCTCACATCGGCCTCGAATCCGATCCCCTGTTTCTGGAGTCGTCTTTTGATAATCTCCGCCAGGTCGCCAAAGGCGCCGCTCATGATAAAAAGGATATTCCTGGTGTTGACCACCTTCTTTTCCCGCTTCCCGGTACGCCGGTAATGCTCGATGGCCTGGATCTGGGAAATGGGATCGTGGGGGACCTTGAGGTCCACGTCGGTTTCCTCCATCGGCTTGAGGAGGGCCCTCTGTACGCCGGTCCTGGAAATGTCGTGACCAATCAGATTCTGCGAAGATGCGATCTTGTCAACTTCATCAATATAGATAATCCCGTTTTCCGCCAGGTCGATGTTTTCATTGGCCTCGTAAACGAGGTCCCGAACCAGATCTTCCACGTCCCCGCCCACGTACCCGGTTTCGCTGAATTTTGTGGCGTCGCCCTTGACAAAAGGGACTCCCAGTTTCTGGGCGATCAGTTTGATGATGTAGGTTTTCCCGACGCCGGTGGGTCCGATCATGAGGACATTGTTTTTGATCATGCCGACGCCGTGCCTTTTCTTTCCGCCGGCATTCCTCTCGCTGTTAAACTTGATCCTGTTGAAATGGGTGCAGACCTTGGTGGCCAGGACCCCTTTGACCTGGTCCTGTTTAACCACGAAGCTGTCTAAATAGGACTCCAGTTCTTCGGGCATCATATCGAAATGGGAGGCTGCCTCTCCGGATCCGCCTCGGTCCTGGCCGTCGGTCAGTGCCTCATCCTTCTGGGGGACTATAAACGGTGAGATGATTTTGATCCGGTTGCCATATTTCTTGGTGAGATAGTCGCTCAGTTCTTTTTCGAGTTCGCGCTGATTCGGGATTCTTCCGGTATCGCCTCTTTCGGTTCCAAATACGCCTTCTTTTTCCATCCTGTTAGACTCCTTAAGAAATCAGCAGTTCTAAAAATGGGTGTCTCAAAATATACCATAATAGGAATTGCTGGCGTGTAATCTTTAAAAAAATATGATACGTGGTAACACGTTAGGCATGTGAAAAAGGCCGGTCTTGTTGCGGCGCCGTCTTAGAGGAGCCTAAAGAGTTACAATGAAAGAATATATTCATCTGTCCATCGATTGCAAGCGCAACGACCCCGGCGGCTCGAAAACCGATCGGCGCAAATGGGTTCTGGAAGGGCTCACGGCTCGAGGCGGCGGGAGGCATCCCTCCCAAAGAATCTGTTGAAATTGTCTCTGGTTTGTGACATGCTGAAAATCTGTTTGTTCATGCAGGATTCATCTTCTCAGCCCTTTTCGACAGCAGGTTGAGAAGGGTCTGGGTTAAGCTGTGGACAGGGTGCAATCTCGTAGGGACAGAATAACCTTATGTGAAAAAGTGTGGTTGAACGGGATCTCGAAGTTGTTCCGGAAAGCAGGTGATTGGCTATGGCCTTCAGGTTGGAAATCAGGCTGAAAGATGAGCTGATGGATGCCGAGGGCGCCGGTATTCGGCGCAAGGCAAGGGAGTATTTCGGATTCGGTGTGGACGATATCCGGGTTATCCGGGTCTTGACCATCGATGCGCAATTGGAAACAGACCAACTGACCCGGATCCAGACAGAAATATTTACCAATCCAGTCACGGAAATCTCCTCCTACGCCCCCATGGCACGGGATTTTGACTGGGTGATCTGGATCGGATTGCGGCCCGGGGTAAGGGATACGGCCGGGAGCACGGCCAGCGAGGCCGTTGAAGACCTGCTGGGCATCCCATTCAAATCGGGAGAGGCCGTTTACACCTCCAAACTCTATGAGATCCGGGGCGATTTGAACGAACAGCAGGTTCGTCAGATTGCAGGGGACCTGCTGGCAAATGGGGTGATCCAGCAATGGAAGATCTTTTCGCGGGATGACTGGCGGCCCGAGGAGGGCATCGGTTTTTTGGTCCCGAAGGTCAAACTCGATCACACGCCCGAGGTCAACACTATTTCCATTGAGAGCGATGAAGAACTCAAACGGATATCCCTTGAACGGAATCTCGCGCTCCAGACAAGGGATATTCCTGTTATCCGGTCCTACTTTCTGAGAGAAGACATCCGGAACGAGAGGAAAAAGGTCGGCCTTGATCTCCCGACAGACGTGGAATTGGAATACATATCCCAGGCACGGAGCGATCACTGCAACCACAACACCTTCAGGGGCCTTTTCAGGTACCAGGACCTCTCCACCGGAGAGAAGGAGACCGTTGACAGCCTCTTCAAGTCGTGCATCGAGGCCCCGACCCTGAAGATTATGGAGGAAAAGGACTGGGTCGTCTCTGTGTTGTGGGATAACGCGGGCGTCGGCCGATTTGACCATGACCACTATTATGTGATTACCGGGGAGACTCACAACAGCCCCTCCAATATGGAGGCCTACGGCGGGGCCATCACAGGGATCGTGGGCATCTACCGGGACCCCATGGGTACGGGGAAGGGATCGAAACTGATCCTGGGGATGTACGGATACTGTGTGGGGCATCGGGACTATCAGGGCGATCTGGCCCCCCACCTCCACCCCAGGCGCCTCCTGGACGGGATTATCGAGGGGGTCCGGGACGGGGGGAACAAGAGCGGAATACCGACCCCCTTTGGCTTGCTCCTGTTTGACAAAAGCTACACCGGCAAATGCCTTGTCTTTGTGACGACCATGGGAATCATGCCGGCCAAGATCCAGGGCGAGTCTTCCCACCAAAAGACCACCACGCCCGGGGATCTGATTGTCATGTCAGGGGGGAGGGTCGGCAAAGACGGCATTCACGGGGTGACCGCGGCGTCTGAGACCTACAGCGAACACACCCCGGCAGGCCATGTCCAGATCGGCGACCCCTACACCCAGAAAAAGATGCATGATTTTCTCCTCGAGGCCAGAGACGAGGGACTCATCGCGTTCATCACAGATAACGGCGGCGGGGGCCTCTCCTCCTCTGTGGGTGAATCCGCCCGTTTCAGCAACGGGTGCAGGGTCGATCTGGACAAGGTGCCCCTCAAATATGAGGGCCTGGACCAGTGGGAGATCTGGATTAGTGAATCCCAGGAGCGGATGACCATTGCCGTCAAGCCGGGGCATATCGATCGGTTCATGGCGTCGTCCCGGAAACATTCCGTTGAGAGCACGGTCATCGGGGAATACACGGATTCCGGATACCTCCATCTCCTGTATAAAGGGAAGACCTGCGCCTATATCCGGATGGATCTTCTGGAATCCGATTTTCCCCAGTGGGAGTTTGACGCCCACTGGATACCCCCCGAGCTGAGAGGGCTTACGGAACCGGTTATCAGCGAACCCACCGATCATGGGGCCCTCCTCCACGCCATGCTGGCCCGGCCCAATGTGTGCGCCCGCAACTGGATTGCACGCCAGTACGACCACGAGGTCCAGGGGACCAGCGTCCTCAAGCCCCTGACCGGCAGAGGAAGGGACATCCCCTCGGATGCGGCGGTGATAAGACCCATCCTCGAATCCAAGAAGGGACTGGTCGTTTCCCAGGCCCTCAACCCGTTCTATTCCCAGATCGACACCTACCACATGACCGCGGCCACCATCGACGAGGCGGTCCGAAAGGTCCTGGCCGTGGGCGGGGACCCTGACCACCTGGGGGGGGTGGACAATTTCTGCTGGCCCACCATTGAATATGACCCGGTGAAAAATCCCGACGGCAGGTACAAGGCCGCGCAACTGGTCCGGTCCAACCAGGCCCTGCGTGATTATTGCCTGGCCTACGGGATCCCCCTCCTTTCCGGGAAAGACAGCATGTATATTGACGGGAACCTGAAAGGGCCGTTCGGCGAAAGGCGTAAGGTCTCGGGGCCCCCCACCCTCCTGTTTACGGTATCGAGCGTTATTGAGGATATCTTCAGGTGCGTCTCCATGGATCCCAAATTCCCGGGAGACGTCATCTATGTCGTGGGCGAAACCCGGAATGAACTGGGCGGCAGCGAGTATTACCAGACGATGGGGGCGGTCGGCATCAATGTTCCCAAGGTGGACCCAGAGGCGTTCCGGCCTCTGTACAGGGCGATTCACGGCGCTATATCCAGAGGCCTGGTCTCGTCGTGCCATGCGGTGTCGAGGGGGGGGCTGGCTGTGCACCTGGCCCTTACGGCCATGGCCGGCGAACTGGGGATGGATGTGGATCTCGCCCGAATTCCCGGCGCCGATGATCTCACCCCGAGCCGGGCCCTTTATTCGGAATCGTGCGGCCGATTCATTGTCACGGTCGCCCCGGACCGGCGGGAGCGTTTTGAGGCAGTCTTTTCCAATATGAACATCGGCCGTGTCGGCGCAATCACTGAATCGCCGATGTTCATCATAAGGGGTGACGCAGGGGCGCCTCTCGTGGAGGAAGATATCGTCCAATTAAAAGCGTCATGGAAACGGCCGTTCGGAGAACTCGTGTGAAACTTGAAACTGGATGCTTGATGCTGGATATTGGCCATTTGTTGCCGGCTCACTCGGAATTGGACGTTCGATGTTCGATGTTGAACGTTCGTCTCTTGGAAGGTATCTGTCTGAATTTGACTGGCCTCCGGCCAGAGGCGGTGCTCATATGACACAGATCAAGGCGTTGGTCCTGACGGGCTACGGACTCAATTGCGACACCGAAACCGATTACTCGCTCAGGCTGGCCGGGGCGGATTCTCACAGGATACACATCAATGAGCTGATCAGCGGCAAAAGGGACCATTCCGGCATCAGGTTGCACGACTATCACATCCTGGTCTTCGGCGGCGGATTCAGCTGGGCCGATGATCATGGGGCCGGCGTGCTCATGGCCGCCAAAATGAAGCACCATCTGGGCGAGGAACTGAATGCGTTTGTTCAAAACGGCAACCTCATCATCGGTATCTGCAACGGCTTCCAGGCCCTGGTCAATATGGGTCTCCTTCCGGGCCTTGGGGACCGATACCGGGAGCGGAGCGTGGCCCTAACCTACAACGATTCGGGTAACTTTATTGATGCGTGGGTCAGGTTGAGGGTCGACCCTGAATCCCCCGGGATTTTTACCCACGGGATCTCTCATCTGGAACTCCCGGTGAGGCATGGCGAGGGAAAGTTCTATGCCTCCCCGGAAACCCTTGAGCAGCTCTTTCTGAACCACCAAGTCGTGTTGCAGTATGCCGGCGACGACGGGAAGGCGGCCGACGGCGTCTGGCCCTTCAACCCCAACGGGTCACTGAGGGATATTGCAGGGATCTGCGATGCGACCGGCCGGGTCTTCGGGCTTATGCCCCATCCCGAGGCCTTCAATCATTTCACCAACCACCCTGACTGGCCCCGGAGAAAAGAGACCCTTGCCCGTCGGGGCGAGACCACGATCCCGGAGGAGGGAGAAGGAGTCCGTATGTTCCGGAATGCGGTCGATTACATGCGGGGGGCATAGGGCGGGGAGCAGGGAGCAGGGAGCGGGGAAATATAGGTCCAATAGGACTTATTGGACCTATTACCGGGTAAAGATGAAAATTCACACCGTTGATCGCAAAATCATGTGGGGGGACCTGGATTCCTTAGGCATCGTATTCTATCCCCGGTTCTACGAGTGGATCGATGCGTCGGGGCATCTCTTTTTCGAGGCGGTGGGTCTCACTCTCGGCGACATGTGGCGCAAGAGAAAAATTCTCTTTGGTCTCGTGGAGACCTCCTGCCGATATCAGCGGCCCGGTAGATACCATCAGGAGATCCGGATCGCCACCCACCTGGATGCCCTGGGAGAAAAGACAGCGACATTGAAACACCTGATCATGGATCGGCCCACCGGGGCGCTCCTCGTGGAAGGATATGAAAAGCGGATCTGCCTCGATGTCTCCGACCCGGACAATTTCCGCGCCATGGATATACCGGATGACATTCTGAATGTGCTCAAGGGGTTCATGTAAGCCAAGGCCCCATTTTTTCTTGACTTTTGATCAGAAATTGGAATAAAAAGGCCTCGAAAGTTATCCCTGTTTATCCATCGCTGGAAGGAGAAAGGCGCGCGGCGGTTCTTCAAGGCCGGGCACCAATCGATATCCGGGCGGGTATTCGGGCGAATGTCGCCTCGGGAGTGGGGAAAATGGCCTGAACCTAAGAAAAATGCTTGACATTTCTCTCATAACTTGTTAAAAAGCTGCCCATAAAGTATCATAACGGGTACCATTAAGGGGGAACTGCTTGAAACTGCCTATATTTTCTATAGAAAGGAGGCGATAGATTTCATTATATTCTTAAGGGGTTATTGAGTTGAGAGACGTTTAACCATAAACTACTTTTAGGAGGAGAGAGTAATGAAGAAACTATTTGTATTGGGTATGGCAGCCCTGTTGCTGGTCGCCTTCAGCGTACCGGCCATGGCAGATGTCAAGATCGGCGGTATCATCTTCACCGATTTCTATTACATTAACAGAGACAAGGACAATATGTTCAACCCGCAGAGAGGCCAGGGTTCCTACTCTAACACCGCCATTCAGGTGCCTAACATCACCCGTCTGTATGGCCGGTGGACCAACGAAGACAACGTGGGGATGTACATCGAATTCGGTCTCGGCCAGGGCGGCGGCGGCATCGATGCCAGCAGCTCTGACGACCAAAATAGCGCCGTCGTCCGTCATGCCTACGGCTGGTGGGACGTCAATCCCATGTTCCAGATCATGGCGGGTCATTCCACCACGCCCTTCTCGCCCTTGAACCCCAACCAGCTGCTGGGTACCCGTTCGGGCAGCGTTAACATCATCGGCGTCGGCTATGGCGACTACTATGCGGGCCGGTTTGCCCAGGTCAGGGGTACCTTCAAATTCGGCAAGGTTGCAAAGCTCGAGATCGCCTTGGTGGACCCGAACGGCGCACAGAGCGCCGGTGGTCAATTCTATCCCACGCCCTACAGCGCCAACAACACCCTGATCCCCAGGGTCGACATCAGCGTTCCCCTCTATCTGGGTCCTGTGCACCTCTATCCCGGTTTTCTGTGGCAGCGACGCGGTGTGGATACGGTTGTTGGGTCAACCGTTGATGACAACATCACCACTTGGATCGGGACCATCGGCGGCAAATTCGGCATGGGTCCATTCGCCTTATCCGGTGAGTTCAACTACGGTGAAAACTGGGGCAATACCCGCGGCCTGGCTGGTTACAGCATGCCGGCACGGATGTCATCCGCCTCCCTCAAGAGCGACAACAACATCAACAATGCCGAGACCTGGAGCTGGTGGGTGGATCTCTCCTATAAATTCGGTCCGATCGCGCCTTCTCTGATCTTCGGCATGATGGACACCAAGAACAAAGTCAGCGGAACGGATGTGGGGATTGAGTCCCAGAGCATGATGTACGGCGTCAGCGTTCCGATTGACCTGGCCAAGGGTTTCAGGATTCGTCCTGAGTTGATGTGGTATGACGATGGGAAGTTGAAGACGGATAATCTCGGAGATGACAATCTTGGCAAATACCTGATCGCCGGTGTGCAGTTCCAGATCACCTTCTAAGCATATATCGTTCCATTTATCCAGGGGCCGGCTTCAGAGGCCCCTGCTGAATTAAAAGGCCCCCTTCCGGATTTATCTAGAAGGGGGCTTTTTTTGGATTGCTTTCCGCCGAGAGGCTGGCTGGCCATTTTCATGCCCGAAGGGGACGAACCCCCTCGTCATGAGCGCCTGGCTACGTCAACCACCGCTTTCGTCTCTTGTAATGCTTCACATCGCGGTAGCTCTTTTTCTTTCCCACTTCCGTAAGCCCCAGATAGAATTCCCTGACGTCGGCATTTTCCTTGAGCTTTTCCACCGAGTCGTCCAGGACGATCCGGCCATTTTCCATGACATACCCGTGGGTTGCAATGGAGAGGGCCAGACGGGCGTTTTGTTCCACCAACAGGATGCTCACCCCCTCCTCTTTGTTGATCTGCTGAATGATACGGAATATTTCAGAGACCAGCAGGGGGGACAGTCCCATGGAAGGCTCGTCCAAGAGCATCAGGATGGGGGTGGACATCAGGCCTCTGCCGATAACGAGCATCTGCTGCTCCCCGCCGCTGATGTAGCCGGCCAGGACGTTCTTTCGGGCCCTGAGCCTCGGGAAATAGTCATAGACCATGGCCATGTGCGTTTTCATCAGGCCCCTTCCTTTGTTGGTGTGACCGCCTGCCATGAGGTTTTCGTCAACGGTCAGGTCCTCAAAGACCCTGCGGCCCTCCATGACCTGGAATATCCCCATGCGCACGATCTCTTCCGGGTATTTCCGGTCGATCCGCTCCCCTTGGAAATGGATGGACCCGTCCGTGACCTCGCCGTCCTCGGATTTCAGCAGACCTGAAATGGCCTTGAGGGTGGTGGTTTTACCCGCACCGTTGTTTCCCAGCACAGTAACGATCTGCCCCTTGTTGACCTGGAGGGACATCCCTTTCAGCACAAGGACCACATTGTGGTAGATCACTTCGATATTGTTGACGACTAAGAGCGGTTCCATTTAGTGTTCTCTAACCGAAAAAGGGACCAAAGGGGCCCAAAGGACAAAAAAGTTGATTTCGATGCCGAATGCCTCACGCCTGGCGCCTGATGCCTTACGCCTCTATCACGCTCCCAACCTCGAATAGGTAATATCTTCTTCGCCCAGATAGGCCTTGATGACGTTTTCATCATGCCGGATCTCCTGGGGTTTCCCCTCTGCGATTTTCTGGCCGAAGTCGAGGACACAGATCCGGTCGGAGATGTCCATGACCACCCCCATGTCGTGCTCGATCAGGATAATGGTGACCCCCCAATCCTCATTAATATCCAGGATAAAGCGGGCGATATCTTCGGTTTCTTCCAGGTTCATCCCTGTGGCGGGTTCATCGAGGAGGAGGACCCTTGGTCTCATGGCCAGGGCGCGCGCCAGTTCAACGCGTTTTTGGAGCCCGTAAGGGAGGGCATGGACCACCTGTTTCCGAATGTGTTCAATTTCGAGCAGGTCAATGATCTTTTCTTCTATCTCTTTGCGGAGTTCAATCTCCTCTTTTCGTGACCTTCCGTAATAAATCCCCCCGGAAAGGAACCCTGATCGCAAATGAACGTGTGCGCCCAGCTTTATATTGTCCAAAACCGTCATGTGGGCAAAGAGCTCCACGTTTTGGAAGGTACGGGCGATCCCCATTCCGGCGATCCGGTGTGGTTTCGTTTGGGAGATGTCCTCCCCTTCGAAAATAATGCTCCCTCTTTCAGGATGGTAGAATCGATTGATGCAGTTCAAGAGGCAGGTCTTGCCCGCGCCGTTGGGGCCGATAATGGAAAAAATCTCCCCCTTCCTGACGCCGGTCGTCACGCCGTTTAGGGCCATGAGCCCGCCGAAGCTGAGATGGAGGTCCTTGACCTGAAGCTGATATTCTTCTTTATGTTTTTCCATTCACGATTCGATGTTCGATGTTGGACGTTCGATGTTTCCCGCCGGCGGGATTCATTCCTTCTTCACTCAATCGGTTCCACCTGCTTGACCCTGACGACCGTCTTCATGCGGAACCCCTTTCCGTCCTGATAGCGGATATCTGCTTCCACGCTCAGTTCCTCTTCATCGCCATACAGGGCATCGATCAGGTCCTTGTATCGTTCGGCGACGAATTTCCGCCTCACTTTGCGTGTTCGGGTCAATTCATCGTCATCCGCATCTAGCTCCTTGTAGAGGAGGACAAACTTCTTGACCTTGGCCACCTTGGGCAAGGACTCGTTGGTCTTGGCCACTTCCCCGGCAATCAGATCGTAGGTCTCCTGCTTCTGGGAGATGTCCGTAAAGGTCGTATAAGGGATCTGGTTGTTTTCCGCCCACTTCCCCACGTTGGGCATGTCGATGGCGATCATAGCCGTAATAAAGGGGCGCTCCTGGCCGATGACCACGGCATCCAGGATGTAGGGGCTGAACCTCAATTTGTTCTCGATGAGTTGGGGTGAGAATTTGCTCCCATCGGCCAGCTTCATCACGTCGGACATACGGTCAATAATGATGATGTGCCCATCGTCCTCGATGAGCGCCGCGTCTCCCGAATGGAACCATCCGTCCCTAAGGGCCTCTGCCGTGGCCTCAGGATTTTTGTAGTACCCCTTGAAGATGGTGGGGCCGCGAGAGAGGAGTTCCCCGGTATCCGATACCTTGAACTCAATCCCAGGAAGGGGCTGTCCCACCGTGTCGAGACGGATATCGTCAGTGCGGTGGATGATGGAGGCCGCGGTCTGCTCGGTCATGCCGTAGGCCTGCTTGATGTTGACGCCGAGGGCCTGGAACATCTGAAAGATCTCCGGCCCCAGCGGGGCGCCCCCGGTATACACGTGTTTGAGTCTGGCGAGCCCCAGGTAATTTTTGAGTGCTCGAAAGAGGAAAAGATACCCAAGTCCATACAGCAGCCTCCATTGAAACGGGGGTTGCTTCTTTTTCAGCTTAAAGTCCGACATTCGGTAGCCGACAGGCACAAAGGCCTTATATACAAGCCGTTTAATCCATGCGGCGTCCTGGATCTTCACCTGGATGTCCGAGCACATCCGCTCCCATATGCGGGGAGGCGCCAATATGATATGGGGACCGATCTCCCGGAGATTTTCCTGGACGGTTTCCACCTTCTCCGGGAAATTGACGGTAAAGGCCTTGTAGAGCGACCAATAGACGCCGAATTCCTGCTCGCCGATCCACGGAAACGGGAGAAACGACATGTATTCAAAGGTGGGTTCGGCCGCATCCACGGTGTCCTGGGCCTTGGCCACGCTGTACATATTCCTTTGGGTGATCATGCTCCCTTTCGGGACCCCGGTCGTCCCGGATGTGTAGTTGATCATGCCCACGTCATCCGGTGTGACCTTGCGCCACATCGCTTCGAAGAGATGCGGTTCCTTTTCAAACAGCCTGCGTCCCTGTTGCTGAACATCCTTAAAATAGAGAAGGATCGGGTCATCGTAGCGCCGCATTCCCTTGGGATTGTCCACGATGACCCTTTGAACAAGGGGACATTTCTCTTTGATGTCCAGGACCTTGTCGGCCTGTTCCTGGTCGCCGGCCACCACATATATGGAATCGGAATGATTCAGGATGTATTCCACCTGGTCCAGGTTGCTGTCCGGGTAGATCCCCACAATGGCCCCGCCCAGGGCTTGGGCCGCCACTTCTGAGTAGAGTCCCTCGGGCCGGTTGTCTCCTGCATAGGCGAGCTTGTCCCCGGGTTTAAAGCCTAAACAGTGGAGTCCCAGGGCGAAATCACGCACGTTTTCGTAATAGCCCCTCCAGGTGACCGGTTGCCAGATCCCGTATTCCTTCTCTCGAATAGCTACACGGGAATCGCCATATGTCTCGGCATTCCGATGCAACAGGGCTGGAAGCGTTAATATGTCCATAAAAGCAATTTCATGATTCAAGATCCTCCTGTCCACTGCGGTTCCAGGGACAGGAGAATCATAGAGATGGACCGGTTATGTAAAAGGCTGACGGCAAGGATTCGAACACCCCGTTTTCCCGTCAGGGCATCATCATCGATCTGACTGCTACGTTAATCCAGCGTCATCCAGTCGGAAATCGGATCGAACTGCATGGTCTTTGAATTGCCCCGCACGATCCTTCCCACCGGGATGCTGTTGTTCTTCATGGTCACCGGGGGCATGAGGCCGCCCACATCAAACCCCTTGATGGACTGAAGCGCCTCGGCAAGACGGGTCCCGTCGATGGCGCCGGACTTGGCCGCAATCCGGTACGACTCGATGATGAGCTGAGTCCCCATGAAGACCTGCATGTAGGCCTGAGAACGATAAGCAGCGGTTTTTGGGTGATGCTTTTCGGTCCAGGCGCGGATCTTTTTGATCATCGGGTTTTCATCCTGATAGTAATAAGAGTAGGCCGTAACCCCTACATATTCATCCGCCATAGGTCCCAGTTGGTCCAGCAGGTGTTTCTCGGTTGACCAGAAGGTCCCCATGAACTGGCACTTTAATCCGTAATCCTTGGCCTGTTTCATCACCGGGGTAATCGGTGTGGTGACAAACCCCTGGAAGATGCAATAATCCACCTTATTCTTCTTCATGTCCAGGACTGATCCGAGGTCGTCTGTTACCTCGAGGGAGACCGAGTAGGAACCCTCCGCCAGGGTGACCTGAGCATTCCGACTCCTGGATATGGGATGGGAATCGATCGACCAGAGGTATCCGGCGAT
>JAWOIH010000321.1:0-25951 GCA_046484725.1 Candidatus Desulfacyla sp.
CCGGTTCGGCATGGAGACTGCCGACTTTCAGGCCTTGGCCCAGTTGATGCACGATGTGATTGTCGACAACGCCACCGTGTTGGATCAGGTCCGAACGCTACGGGGTTCCTTTCGTGAACTGAGGTTTTGCTTTAAAGGCGATGAATACGATGACCTGATCCAGGACCTGCACAAACTCATTGCGTAGCAGGGCCGATCAAAGGGGCGTCATTTTAAGATGGAATCTTCTCTCCGCTGCCTTCACCCGCTCAATCCTTTCCGGGTTCAGGAAGGGACCGTATGGAGGGGCGTCCTTCCGCGGGGATCTGCCGGTGAGTTTTTGGTCTAAGTGAAACAGGACGGCCATGGATTTGTCACACACAGGATAGCCCCGGTCATCGAGGGGGACGACCGGGTCAGGCGAGACCTCGGATATGTTGTTGATGTCCACGAGCTTGATCTCCCCGGCCCGTGTCAGGAGAAGGTTCCCGACGCCTGCAAGGTCGGGGATCAGCCGGTATTCTCTGATCAGTTTTTTGACCCTTTCAACGAATTCCCAGGCCTTCGTCCGCACCCTTTCCACCCAGTCGTCTTTTGCCCGCATCAAGTCGTCCCGGGGGTCATCCATGCCCATGCGGTCCAGAAGCGCGCTGAGATGGCCTTTCCCCAAATCGCCCCAAGGCTCCAGCACCTCGCCCGCAATATACTCCTGAAGCCCGGAAAGGAGGATCTCCCGTTTCCCAGGCCCCAGATAGTCGACCAGAAATTCCGCGGGCCGGGCGATATGGTCCGGGGCAAGGCAGGATTCGACGATCTTGACCCGTCGTATCTCTTCCCTGGCCTCTGCCAGGTTCTTGAACCGCCTCCTGAAGATCCGAAGCATCTTGAGGGGAACCGCCCGAGGGAACATCCACAGCCCGTCCACGAGCACCCCGCCCTTTTCCCGGGCCACATCCTCCGGGTCCAGGACCTCCATAAGATGGGAACGGAGGCCCGCACGATAGTGGCGCCTGAAGATGTATTTCCCTGGACTCCGGATAAAATTCAAATGCAGGATGTCGGCGTGCGCCAGGTAGGGCCGGTCCCGTATGTCGTCAGACCATGGGGATTCCATTTGTTCCTGCAATCGTTCACGGATTCAAGACCTCTTAGACAGCGCCTTTCAGCCTTCAACCCTGCCTGGGTCAGTCTGTGACGTGGCCGGATACGCCGATCCGTATTTCCGGCAGATCTACCCGGTCGGTCTTTAAAAAAATGGTGTCGTGATACCTGCCTTTTTCTTTTTTGAGGTTTTCCACGGTGAGGGTATAGGCCTTCTTTCCGGATTCCTCGGTCTCCTTGAGATCCCATTGGATATATGTTCCGCTCTGGGCCTTCGCCCCGGTTATGGAAAAGGGATCGTTGTCCCTGGGAACAATCGTGGCCGTTCCCTTTATCGGCCTTCCGGCAGGCCCATTCAGGACCACATGTTGCGGCCGGACAGAAACGATCTGCCGGGGCCGTATATTTCCCCAGACCGGGATCAAGATCTCCTGCTGAATCTTGTTTGTGGTGAAAAGCCTGATAATGTCTTGATATCTACCGGCCGTCTTTCTCGTGTTTTCTATGACCAGGGTATGGACGCTGCCATCTGTTTCCTTCCGGCCGGTCAGGGTGAAACGGATATCCTCCCCTTTGTCCGCCCTGGCCTCACCGATGTCGAATAGGCCCTCCGAGACAGGGGAGATCCTTACCGCAACCTTCAGATCCTCTCCGACCTCGCCGTTCAGCAGGACCCTTGGCGGGGAGATGTTTGCAAACTTTCTGACCTCGCCCGTGACCGTGACGTCTGAGACAGGGGTTTGCCTATCGT
Organism: Candidatus Desulfacyla sp.; assembly: GCA_046484725.1. Taxonomy (GTDB): domain Bacteria; phylum Desulfobacterota; class DSM-4660; order Desulfatiglandales; family Desulfatiglandaceae; genus AUK324. Next base: position 1,832 of record JAWOIH010000321.1, read on the forward strand.
TCGTATAGACCTTGATCGTCTTTTTCAGGGTCCTCCCCCCATAACCGCTTGTATTCACCTTGACAGATATCTTTCCCTCGCCGCCCGGCGGGATCTGCCCCGTGAAAGAGGCAACAACGCACCCTCACCCTCCTGCCACCCGCTTGACATCCAGGACCCCTGTCCCTTTGTTCCGGATGACAAAATCGTGCGGAACGGTTGCCCCTTCAAATACCGCCTCGAAGGTGTAGGCGGGTTCAGGGAAAAAAACCGACGGGGTTGCCTGGATCTCCTCCTGGGCGCCGGAATTGAAAACCATCAAACACAACACGGAAATCATACACCACATGCCTGAAAAAGCACCTTTTTTCATTTTCCTAAACCCCTCTGAAATGGCGATTGACTTGAAAAAACATGCACGACACGGCCGATGCCGGATACATGAGGCTGGCTTTTGGCCCATGGCTGACGGCTGCCGAGCGGGTGCACCTCTCAACAGCGCTGACGCCTCACGCCTCAACCCTTGCACCTGACGCCTGGCGCCTCCTGCAGTTACTTGATATCATAGACGATCAGTTGGCTCTGGGGCAGCCCTATAAAGTAGCTCTCGCTGGTAACGGAGGCCACAACGAGTTCCGGAAGGCTGTCATTATCCAGATCGGCAACCTTGTACCCTACCGTTGTCCCCGACAATTTGGGTGTCACCCAATTGGAGACGAGACCGGCGCCGTCCCAGTCCATAAAATGGACCTTGCCGCTCCCGAACCAGCGAAAATCCCCAAAAATGCGCGCTACCTTTGAATGGTTCTGACAGATGACGATCTCCTGCTTTCCATCCCCATTAACATCATACAAAAAGATGGGCGAAGGAATAAAGACCCGTACGGGGGTTTGGGCCATGCGGTTGACATTGACATCCATAAAGTCCATGAAGGCCAGGCTCCCGCCGAAGTAGTCATCACTCTTCCAGAGACGCTCCCCTTCCTGATTGAATACTTCAAGGTGCTCGTAGGGGTCTAAAAGGGTCGTAAATACGGCGCCCTTCCCTTCCAGGTCGGTCTGTACAAAATTGAAGACATTTCCGTACCTTGGGAGTTTAAAAGGCTCGGTGGCGACAAACCCGTCCCCCTCGCGTTTGAGTATGTATACATCTCCGATATACTTTCCCTGGGTCGCCCGCTTTTGTCCCAGGAGTGTCTGGCCCCGTCCAGGGAGGTCAACGACCCGGATCAGCCAGCTTTCCCTCTTTGTCGTCTCCTTAAAGTCGCTTCCATCCCATTCCAGAACAAAGGTGGATGCGTTGGTGGCGGTCAGGTTGCTCACATATATCTCGGCCCGGCCGTTGCCCGTTAGATCGGCGACACTCACATAGATGAAATTGGGCGACCAGGTCCCCTTAATGTCCTTGAATTGAATGAGCCTGTTTTTGGCCCACTTGTAGACGTAAACCGTATCTTTGTCGATGACGACCAGCTCCGTCTTTCCGTCTCCGTCCACGTCCCCTGCGTCCAGTCCTCGTATTTCCAGCTTGAGACGCTGAACATAAGACGGTCTCTGACCGGAACCGTCCGATCCCTCTCTCGTGGAAATTATAGGGCCGGATTCCGTCTGCTGTTCCTCTGCAGGACGCTCCGACCGGTAGACCTCTTTCCCCGTGATCTTGGCGTTGATGTCTTCGGCAAACTGGTTCACCGTAGGAATGACCCCGTCCATCCCTTTCGACTGGTCAAAGGCGGTAACCAGTTCATCCGATTTGGCCACGTCAAGGATTTTTGCATCGATACTTACGCTGTCTCCAAAGACGGTGAGACTTCCCAGAATCACATAGTCAGCCCCCAGGGAACTGCCCACGCGAAGTGCCTTTTCCTTATCCAGAGGGCCCGGCATTGCCTCAACCGCCTTCTTGACCGCGCCCTTTTCAATGATCTGCACCTTCCCTTTCCAGGCCAGTCTCGAGTTGAGCATATCCATGATGCCGGACTGCAGAAAGGTGAGATCTCGGTCTGAATTCATGGTAAAGGGGAGGACAGCGATCTTTTTCGGGGCCTCATCTGCAGACAAAGACCCCTGAACAAGCAGAAATGAAAACGACATCATCAGGACAGACAACAGAAGCGCAATTTTTGTTTTCATGAAGCTCCTTATTTAAATGGGCGGTGACAATCCCTGGCCGGGTCTGTATAGAGGACTGTCTGTTTTTGATTTACACGGATATTACCTGAACAATAAGGGGATATGATGGGCATCTCAACCCTTCAGGATGCCGTAAAACTGTCCGGAGTGATCGACCTTGTCCCCCACCTTCGTACCGCAGTATTTACACCGATATTCATACCTGTCGCCGTCCGGAAGGACCAGAAGAAGGAATTTATTGACCGGAACCGCATGCCCGCAGCTGGGACAGTAGAGTTCGGTAGCATCCAGTTCCTGAAAATGATCCGGACGCACCCTGGCTGTCCGGTCAGGGGGACGTGCAAAGGGATACGCGCTGTTTTTCATTGAGAAAACCTTGGATTTGATATTGAAGTTATGATATTGGTATTTGCGTCGTCTCTGAAAATTATTTTATAATAATCATACAGCCCCCTAAAGGCAAGGGCTTTTAGCGGGCACTAAAAAACGGTTCGGTTGTGTTCTCATCGGATCGAGGGACCTCCATGGAACGCTTCTTTCTGGAATCCGGCAGGATACTCTGACAGGGGGAGATGATGAAGGTAAAACATATTGACCACATCGGCGTCGCCGTCAAGGCCATTGAGACCGCAGGTAAGTTTTATACGGACATCCTGGGCCTCAAGATAGCAGAAGTGGAAAATGTGGCTGACCAGAAGGTGAATGTGGCATTTATCCCGATTACCGACAGCGAGGTGGAATTGCTTGAATCCACCGATCCGGATGGGCCGGTCGCCAAATATATCAACGCACGCGGGGAAGGGATCCAGCATGTGGCCTTTCGAGTGGAAAATATTGAGGAAGCACTGGCGGAGCTCAAGGCAAAAGGGGTGCGCCTGATCGATCAAGAGCCTCGAAACGGGGCTGGGGGCGCAAGAATCGCCTTTATCCATCCCAAAGAAACCAACGGCGTCCTGGTGGAACTCTGTGAAAGGGAGTCGTAAGGGGCAAGGGGTTCAAAAACGGTAGGTGATGAGTCCATGGGAGGTGTCGTAGGGCGAGACGCTGACCTGAACCTTGTCTCCAACCATGACCTTGATCCGGTGTTTTTTCATCCTCCCGGAAAGCACAGCCCTTACGATCATATTATTTTCGCAGTGGATTTCCATGCTGCCGCCACCCAGGACCTTGGCGACGACTCCCTCTAACTGGATGAGATCGTTTCGACTCAAGATGCTCCTTTCTCGGCGTGAAAGCCTGAAATCCCGCTGAATGCGGGACCCGTTAAGTTCTGATGCGCAAAAGAGGTTCCCCGCTTTCGGACCGGCGCCCGGATGGGCGTCAGCGGGTCAGGGGGAGTGCCTTGCCGAAGCCTGACGATCTGTACCGCTCGTAAAGGGCTCCGTATAAAATCCTGACAACCATATCATTTTGTGGCACGATGTCAACCAAATGTGCAATTTTTTTGGCATGACGCCTTGTTTTCGTGAAAAACTGGATGCTGGGTACCGGATACTCGATGCTGGTTGATAAGCTGATGGCTGACACCTTGATACGCGGGTGTATGGCTCAATCCGGCTTCCAGCGGGACTTCACAGCTTGGCAGCTGAACCGCCTTGCGCCTTCCGCCTCATTAACTTTAGAGACCTTGGGCACTTCGAACTTCAGTCACTGCCTTTGCTGAATAATGGAAACCATGATACCGGACATAACCTATCGGACATTCCGAACGTTTACCTTGGATCACGGCAGAATATCTCCGAAGTTGACCGATCTTACGGTCGAGGTCCCCCTCCAGATCATGGTCAATGACACGCCTCACACCCTGGTCATGTTTACTCCGCCCAAGGTCAGGGAATTGGTGTTCGGATTTATCTTTACGGAAGGCCTGATAACCGACTTCAAGGAGATCACCGGGTTCGACGTTCGAGAAACCCGGAGGGAGGACGGAGATGAGATTATTGAGGCACGCGTGGAAATTGTGCCCAAAGAACCCTTTTCCTCGGTAGTCAGCGGGAAGCGCATTTCATATTCGAGTTGCGGTATCTGCGGCACGGAGAACTATTATCACCTGAGGAACAGGCTGCGGCGGGTAAAGAGCAGACATCGGTTCACGATGGATATGCTGAAACAGGCATCAAACGGTCTGAAGGCGTTTCAACCGCTCTACGTAAGGACCGGGGGGGCCCATGCGGCGGTCCTTTTTGATTCAAGAGGGAATCAGATCCTTCATGCCGAGGACATGGGGCGGCACAACGCACTGGACAAGGTCATCGGGGCTTCCCTTATCCATGGGATCCCTCCGGAAGACAAGGTGCTGGTGTCGAGCGGTCGGGCCAGCCTGGAAATGATCCTCAAGATTGCGAGGATCGGGTTTCCTGTTTTTGTGGTCATGTCCCGTCCCACCTCGCGGGCCGTGGAAGCGGCCAAGTTCTACAATATCACCCTCGTTGATCTGGCCAGGGATACCAACCGGATCTACAGCCATGCCCGCCGCATCGAGGGATTTTAAGAGACGAGGGGGTATCGCGCAGCCGTGAATGCTGAATTGGAGATCCCCGCAGGCGGGACCCAGAAGGTGAAAGATGTTACAGGCGTTGTCCTGGCAGGGGGCCGGAGCAGCCGCTATGGGAAAAACAAGGCACTGGTAAAGATCGAGGGCGTTCCCCTGATCGAGAGGGCCCTCCACACCATGGGCTCGATTTTTGATCACGTGGTCATCATCACCAACACGCCGGAGGAATATGCCTATCTCCAGGTCCCCATGTTCCAGGACATCATTAAGGGATTGGGTCCGTTAGGGGGCATCTATACCGGACTGAAGTCGATTCCCGATCCGGCGGGGTTTTTTGTCGCCTGCGATATGCCGTTTCTCAACCCCTGTCTGATCCGGCACATGGTCGCGATCAGGGACGATTTCGACGTGGTCGTCCCCAGGATTTCCGGGTGGGTGGAGGCCCTTCATGGACTGTATGCAAAAAGGTGCGAGGGGAGCATCGAGAGGCTGATCCATTCCGGGACATACCAGATCTTCCAGTTTTTTTCAGCGGTCTCTGTCCGTTTTGTCGATGAGGATGAAGTCAAAAGATGGGATCCTGACCTGAGGTCCTTTTTCAATATCAACACCCCGGAAGAATTGAGACGACTGAAACAGGATGGTTCGGGAGGAGGGATCGCATCCGGAGATTGCGCCCTGCCGCATATTTCCTCCCGCGCGGAGCCCGCCAGGGTTCCAGCGTCTAACTGATGGTAAGGCGCATCTCCTTTACATCCACTTCGAGGCCCATCTCTTCACACCATCGCTTGATTTCCCTTCTTTTCTCGGAGCTTTTCATCTTAAAAGAGATGATGATTTCCTGAATCTTCTGATCAGCGATGATCCTTTCCAGGTCCCTGCCTCCCCCGAGCACCGGGTAGCCGCGGATTCTTCTCCGCTGTATTCGCGGATTGTCGTCCAAAAAACCGGCCACGGTCAGGCCCAGATCCCGGTTGGTCTCGATCTCCCTGAGGACCATCTGCCCCCCGAGTCCGGCCCCATAGACCAGAACGCGCCGACCCTCCCTGTTGGCACCACGGACCCCCTCGTCCAAGAGCCGGAAAGAGAGCCTCGAAAGGGATACCATGATGAGCATCAGGCCCCAGTAGATGACAAACACGGCCCGTGAGAAACTGTAAAAACGATAGATAAAGAGGAGGATCAGGATAGGCAGAACCGTTCCGGCCGTAATCGCCTTTCCATAGGAGATCAGATCCCGGACGCTCGTGTTCTCCCACACGCCCCGGTAGATGCCGAAGGCATAAAAAAAGAGGATTTGACAGGCGATGACGATCGGCAGGGAGTGGAGAAAGAAATCGAAGTTGGGCCCGATGACCCCCTCAAAGCGGAGCAGATAGGCCGTGTAGTAGGCCACGGTGATAAGGACCAGATCCAGCAGGACCTCAAAAATCCGTCGTCTGAACGTGATGTCGATCAGGATGGGGGTCACCCGCCCTGAGACCTCTCCGGACAGGATCGACTTCTCCGAATAGACCTTGACCCGTGCCAGATAGATCCAGAAAAAGACGATGAAAAGAAGGTAGATGGCAATGAGAACCAGACTGGTGCCGGCGTCAAGACGGTTGATGGCGAGGGCCATCAGACCGGATACCGCGGAAAATGCGTAAAGGACCAGAACGGCCTTTTTTTCAGAAAAACCGATGGCCACCAGGCGGTGGGACGAATGATCCCGCCCGCCCTGGGAAATGGGCCGTCGAAACAGCTTGCGCATCAGGCTTACAAACCCGGTATCCAGGATCGGAATAAACAGGATCAATACCGGGATGGCGATGACCGAAAGGAGATGGAGGAAACCCCTCTCTCCGGCCTGGGATGGGGTCCCGGCAACCGTCAGGGAAGCCAGGACAAACCCCACAAAGAGGCTCCCCGCGTCCCCCATGAATATGGAGGCCGGATTGAAGTTGTAGACCAAAAATCCTGAAACGGCCCCGAGATAGGCGCTGAGGGCCAGGAGGGCAGGCGCCGAAACCTGGCCGGAGACCGGCTCCAGATAGACCCAGAGGAAGAGAAACCCCCCGGCGATCAGGGCAATTCCCGAGGCAAGCCCGTCCATGTTGTCGAGCAGATTAAAGGCATTGGTGATCCCCACAATCCAGAGGATGGACAGGAACAGATTGAGGGTCTTCGAATCGGTCCAGCCGAGGCGGTACCCGAAAAATATAAGGATGGCGGTAATAATGACCTGACCCGCCAGCTTGTGCTGCGGGTCCATATTGAAGACGTCGTCGATGAGGCCCAGGACAAATATGCCCACTGAGCAGAGGATCATGACCAGGTAGGGTTGGCCGAATACGGACCAGTCCGTCAGGCCGGCGGCCAGGGCCCAGACGGTGATCATAGCGGTAAAGATGCTCACGCCGCCTAAGAGGGCGGTCTCTTTCCGGTGCCAACGGTTATCCTTCGGCACGGCCACCTGACCCCATTGAATGGCAAGTTTTCTCGCAAGGGGCGTCAGGATAAGCGACAAGACACAACTGAACCCGAAAATGGACAGATAAAAATAAAGCGGCGTCTTCAAAAACATGGGGAAACTGCCCAGACCGGTGTCCATGCCCGCGCTACGACCTCGACCTCAAAAAATGGATGGGACGCTCATCAACGGCGCGTCGCAGGAGATATATAATGGTAATCAAAAGAAAAAGATTGGGGATCCATACGCCTATGGCCGGGGGAATGGAACCGCTGGAAGCGATGCTCCGCACAACCATCAGGCAGATATAGTAGATGGCAAAGACCGCAAGACTCACCCCGATTCCTGCAGTTCGCCCCCGGGCCCGCATCTGGGCGCCGAGCGGAACCCCAATGATCCCCATAAAGAGGACCGCCATGGGTATGGAGAACTTCTCGAGAAGTTCCCTCATCATCCTGCTTCGTTGAACATCTCCTTTTGGGACCGTTTGTATCTCCTGGATCAGATCCCCCATGGACAACTCGTGGGGCGCCTTCTGCCGCGACTCAAGGCTCTTCATAACATCTTTCAGCCCAATGGTTAAGCCATATGTGTTGAATTTGATCGTCCGGGCGGTATCTAGGTTTTTTTCAACCGCGAATATGGTGCCCCTGGCAAAATAAATGGTGATAATCCGTTGGTCGGGCTGCACAATCATCCGGCCCTCCTCGGCCACAATGGTATTGGTCACTTCCTCATCGCGTCTGTCCACGACAAAGATGTCTTTCAATGCCCTCTCCTGCCTGGAAAAACTGTTTACATAGAAAACCAGATTGTCAAAGGGCTCACAGAAGACACGCTCCTTGATCCCCAGGTCCGCCCGTGACTCGGCAATCTTGAACAGGAGGTCCTTGAATGACCGGTTGCCCCACGGCGCCGCAAAGACGCTGATGGCGAGCCCCATAAAAAACACCAAAAAGGAGAAAACCGCCACAGGGGGGAGCATCTGGTAGAGGCTGATCCCGGACGATTTCAGGGCGATAATCTCGCTGTCGGCCGAGAGGCGCAGGAAAGCCACCACAACCGACATGAGGGTCACCGCCGGAAGGGCGAAGGTCAGGATGTCAGGGAGGAGGAAGAGGACCATCCCGACCACCTGGGTAATGCCTACGCCCCGGGTGACGATCAGTTCGGTAATGGACAGCATTCGTGCCGCCACCATGATGAAGATAAAGACCAGCAGGCTCGCCAGGAAGGTGGGCCATATCTCATTGATGATATAGCGGTAAAGCGTCATCGTAAAAAGTGCCTGACTATAGACATCTTCTTCCACACAAACACAGCTTCATGCTGAGCATCACACGAATGCCGCGAATTGCCTCGTTCCCCCATGCGCTCGCAGGGGCAGTATGCCTCACCTTCGCACCTTCATCAAATCATTCGGAAAAGGAGGCGTCCTTTGTTCGCGCTCTTGTTTCCAAGCCTATACGATAGCTCCTAAAAAGTAAACTCCCCGAATTTTCAACATGAAAACTCACACTCTCACTCACTTCTCACGCCTTGCGCCTCCCCCATGCCTTGTGCCCTGTGCCTTGCGCCTCACATGACACCCCAGCCCAATGCACGATACAACCACCAGGAGAGGGTCAACCGAATAGTCCCACAGGTTCGTGGATTCAAGCAGACGGAGGTGGAAGGCCAGGATGGCGGCCATCAAAATGACGGCGAATCGGTTTTTTTTTGCCAGCAGGATCACCGTGAGAGAAAACATGAGCACGAACAGCCACGAAAATCCCCAGCCGGCGGCATAGGGATCCAACCGGGTCAGACCCAGGGCCATGGGGTAGAGTGCCGCCCCTGCGGTGATGGCGAATATCCAGCATGTTAGAAGGGCCTTGTCATCCAGCAGCCTGATACCGAAAGTGGTCCCGACAACCCTGGAGAAGAGTATCGCCGTCAAGGGGATGCTGAAATTGGCATTGAGACTGATCAGCCATCGGGCCAACGGCAACCCATCCACCGGAAACAGGACGATCCCGCCTCCGATGAGACCGAATGCCAGGGCCGGACCCCAGCCCCGCAGGTTTCTGCCCGAGAGTGCCGCGAGGCTTTGCAACAGGGCCGTTGCCAGAAGAAACGGGAACACGAATGAAAAGAGATAGGTCGTCACGGCATCGCCCCTTTTATTTGTGCCTCGATCCACGCCTCGTTAAAGATGACATGCTTTATCCGTTTTCTATCCCAGGTATAAACTAAATGGATGTGGCCATCCTGCGTTCGGATCATGTAAGGATAGGAGAATTCTCTTCCGGTCGCGCTTTCGAGGATCGCTATCCGCGTCCACTGGACCCCGCGGTCATGGGAGACGGCAAGGCTCAGGGTTTCCCGGTTGACGGAGCTGTCATTGAATGCCAGGAGAATCCGCTGATCTGAGAGAAGAAGAGCGTCCAGACCGGCATCGGGGTTCGGCAGGCTGAGGGTCTCCGGTTCTGACCAGGTGGCCCCGGCATCTGTTGTAACGGCTGCACCGATCGTCTTTTTATGGGAAAGGGACCGGTAAAAAGCGATTGCCGCAGAGGGGCCAAAGGCCACGACGGACGGCTGCATAAACGACTGCCCACCGGTCATCCGGCTCTTTTTAAAATGGATGTCCGGGTCCGTTAACCCGGTTTGAAGCCAGAGGATTTCCGGGAAATATCCAAGGCATTCGTGGTAGATGGGAACGGCAAAACCGTTGCTGCTCAAGGGCAGGGGCCTGTTTCGGACCAACTCGCTAATGTTGAAAAAGGGGCTGAGGGTCAGTCGTCGGCTCTTGCTCCAGGTGGTCCCGCCGTCATCCGACCACGTCACGTTAAGCGAACTGCCGGACCACCCCCCCACTGCGATGGTCACATAAACAAGCCATAACCGCCCCCCTGGACCGGAAAAGAGGACCGGGTTGCCCACCTTCTTGACATAACGGCACAGTTCCTTAGATGCGGACATCCTGTCTACCACCTTCTCTGGTCTCGACCAGGAGGCGATATCTCCGGGACCTTTTGTTGAGAAAAAGATCGAGACGTCCCGGGCCCCTTCCCGGGTCCCCCCGTACCACGCTGCCGCCAGCCTCCCCTGGGAAAGTTCGCAGATGGATGCCACATGGACGATGCCGTTTCCGGTATCAGGACTGATGAATTCCTTGTGGATAAGGGGCACGTCAGGGGTGATTGAGGCCGGCACCGGGTCGGCAACAAATGTGCCGCTATCCCGGTTGTCTGTGGAAACCCACTGATATGCGGGCCAGGCATAAAGGCCGATGGTTGCCAAAAAAAGGATGATGACGAGTCGTCTATTCATGAGGGTTCAAGGGTTCAGGGGTTCAGAGTTAAAGGGTCTGCTCCACAGACTGATCAACATAACGCGAGGCACCATACCGCAGGGGATAGCTATTGTCAATTCATTCTTTCTATATCTTCTTGTTTTTATTGTCAAATCAAGTTTGGTTGCGCATGCGCTGTCACTGGCCTGAGTCTGTGGGCGACCATGTGCTGACAATCTGGATAGTCTTCCGGAACAGACTGATAAACCATGGGATGTTCCACCCGAGACGCGTGGTCCAGGGTCTTACCGGGTCATGTTTTTGGTTTTCATCCAAAAAGCGCTTGTTAATTATCTTACATTTTTGTATGCTTAATTTCAGGGTCAAACTTCGGATGTCCCCAGAGAGATGTCTCGATATACCCCGGCGCCGCGGCGTGGACAAGGCGCTTTTTCATTCAGGAGGCTCATATGCCCGGGTTTGAGGTTTTTGGCGATGAAGAGAGAAAAGAGGTCCAGGATGTCCTGAATACAGGCGTCCTGTTCCGTTATGGGTTTGATCAGGCCCGCCAGGGACACTGGAAGGCCAGGCAGTTTGAGGAGGCCTTTGCCCGGCGTCTGGGCGCCGCCTACTGTCACCTTTGCTCCAGCGGCACGGCCGCCCTTTCCATCGCCCTGGCCGCGTGCGGGGTGGGTGCGGGCCATGAGGTGATCGTCCCCCCCTTTACCTTTGTGGCCACCATCGAGGCGGTACTCCATGCGGGCGCGGTGCCGGTGTTTGCGGAAATCGACGACACCCTCTGCCTCGATCCGGATAGGATTGAAGCGGCGGTTACACCGCGCACCAGGGCCGTGGTGCCGGTCCACATGTGCGGTTCCATGGCAAGGATAGACGAAATCAAGGACGTCTGCGACCTGAAAGGCCTCATCCTCATAGAGGATGCCTGTCAATCGGTGGGGGCTCTATTCAAGGGGAAGGCCTTGGGTACATTCGGCAGGATGGGATGTTTTTCATTCGATCCGGTCAAAACCATTACCTGCGGCGAGGGCGGGGCGGTGGTCACGGCGGACAAAGACCTTTATGCCGCAGCCGACGCCTTTGCGGACCATGGGCATGATCACCACGGCAATGACCGGGGGCTTGAGGGCCATGCCATCATCGGGACCAATTTGCGCATCAGCGAGATGAATGCGGCCGTGGGTCTCGCCCAGTTGAGAAAGCTGGATGCCATTTTAGAGAAGCAGCGATCGCACAAGAAGGTCCTTAAAGAGGCCCTGTCCCGGTTTCCGGAGGTTACTTTCCGGAATATCCCCGATGAAGGGGGAGATTCGGCCACATTTCTCTCCTTTTTCCTGCCCGATGAGGCAAAGGCCAGGGAGGCGGCAAAGAAGCTGGGCGAGGCGGGCATTGACGGCTGTTTCTACTGGTACGACAATAACTGGCACTATTTTCGGCGATGGGACCATTTCAAAACCCTCGCCTCAACGGCAAGACTGGCGATTATGAATTATGACAATTGCCCGGATTACATGCAGGTAAGGCTCCCGCAATCCGACGCCATCATGGGCCGTACCCTCTCCATGCAGATCAAGCTCTCGTGGACGGAAAATGAATTGAACCAGCGAATTGATAAAATCAAGGGGTTATTCGCCGGGTAATCCGGGTTATTCGGTTCTTCAATTCCCGAATTCCCTATTTCAGAGGCCATATGTTTCGAAACTTCAAGACCGTTCCCTATGTTGTATTCGGAAGGGGCGCATTCAATCAGCTCGACGCGATCCTTTTGGAAAAGCGAAACCCCCGGGAAGGGTTCATGGTTTTCCTGGTGGATGATGTATTTGGCGACAAGGACCTTAGGAACCGGATACCGGCAAGGCCCGAGGACCTGACCCTATGGGTGAATGTCGATGACGAACCCAAAACGTCCTACGTGGATCAGCTTACATCGCGTGTCAGAGATTTTTCAGACCATCTGCCCGAAGGCGTCATCGGCATCGGGGGCGGGAGCACCATGGACCTGGCCAAGGCCGTATCCCTCATGCTCACCAATACCGGTTCCTCCGCCGATTACCAGGGATGGGACCTGATCCGACATCCTGCGGTCTATCATGTGGGCATTCCAACCCTCGCAGGGACCGGGGCCGAGGCATCGCGCACCACGGTCCTCTGCGGCCCGGACAAGAAGCTGGGCATCAATTCCGATTACACCCCCTTTGATCAGATCGTCCTGGACCCGGAGCTGGTTTCCAATGCCCCTGCGGACCAGCGTTTCTACAGCGGGATGGATTGCTACATCCATTGCGTGGAATCCCTGACCGGTTCCTTTCTCAACGCCTTCAGCCGGTCCTACGGCGAAAAGGCCATGGACCTCTGCAGGGAGGTATTTCTGGACGGGGGCCCCGAGAGCGACGACAAACTCATGGTGGCATCCTATTTCGGGGGGATGAGCATCGCCTACTCCCAGGTGGGGATCTGTCATGCCCTCTCCTACGGGCTCTCCTTTGTCCTGGGTGTCCATCATGGGGTCGGAAACTGCCTCGTCTTCGATCACCTCGATGAATACTATCCCGAGGGTGTCGCGGAATTTCGTCGCATGATGAAGCGGCACCAGATCGAACTCCCGGTGCGGCAGTTGCCGGCAGTAAACGAACAGGAGATCGAAAAAATGGTGGACGTGGCCCTTATCCTTGAGCCCCTCTGGGAAAACGCCCTCGGGCCTGATTGGAAGAAGATCATGACGAGGCAAAAGATAAGAGATCTGTATGCGAGAATCCTCTCAAGAGCCGTTTGAGGTCCGCGGTTAACAGCTCGAAGCTGAAAGCTGAAAGGTGGGAATTCCGAAATCCCTCTATCCCTGAATTCCTAAATCCATGGGTAAGCATGAAACAAAAACCCGATGAAATTGTCTGCCTGTATGAGATCACCAAGGCCATTCACGCCACGCTGGATCTGAGGCAGGCACTTTACAAGGTCCTCGGTCTGATGTCAGAGCATCTCGGCATGAATCGGGGATCGATCTCTCTCCTGAATCCGGATACCTCGGAAATCCATGTCGAAGTGGCCCACGGCATCTCGAGTTCGGAAAAGACGAGGGGGCGATACAAACTGGGAGAAGGGGTCACCGGCCGCGTCATTGAATCAGGGCGGCCCATGGCCGTTCCCAAGATCAACGACGAGCCGCTCTTCCTGGATCGGACCGGAGCCAGGAGCCGGATCGACAAGTCGACCATATCCTTTATCTGCGTCCCCATCAAGGAGGGCCGGAAGGTGATCGGGGCACTCAGCGTGGACCGGGTGTTTGAGGGGTCGGCTCCATTGGAAGAAGACGTGAGACTCCTGATGGTCATCAGTACACTTATCGCCCAGAAGGTGGCCGTGCTGGAGAGCATCAACCGGGAGCAGGAGCGACTCAAAGAGGAAAATCTCCGTCTCAGAAAGGAACTGAACAAGAAATACAGTTTTTCCAATATCGTCGGAAACAGCCGCAAGATGCAGGAGGTCTTTTACCTGATCACCCAGGTCGCCAAGAGCAATGCCAATGTCCTCCTGTTGGGCGAGAGCGGCACCGGCAAAGAGTTGGTGGCCAACGCCATCCATTACAACAGCCTCCGCTCCACCAAGCCGTTTATCAAGGTCAATTGCGCCGCCCTCCCGGAAAATCTGGTGGAGGCCGAGTTGTTCGGCCACGAAAAGGGGGCCTTTACCGGGGCTAATCGGGAAAAAGCGGGAAAATTCGAGATGGCCCATGGCGGCACCATATTCCTGGATGAAATAGGGTCCCTCGCCCTGGAGAGCCAGGGGAAGCTCCTGCGGGTACTCCAGGAAAAGGAGCTTGAGCGGTTGGGGGGAAACCAGGTTATAAAGGTCAATATCCGACTCATCGCAGCCACCAACAAGGACCTGGCCCTGTCCGTGGAACAGGGGGGGTTTCGAGAAGACCTGTTTTACCGGTTAAACGTCTATCCCATTTATATGCCGGCCCTGAGGGAACGGGAGGCCGACATTTTGCTCCTTGCCGATTACTTCCTGGAAAAATATGCCGAGGAATACGGGAAGGACATCAAACGGATCTCCACGCCTGCCATAGAGGCACTGACCCAGTATCACTGGCCCGGAAATGTCAGGGAGCTGGAGAACTGCATGGAACGGGCCGTCCTTTTATGCGACGACCAGGTGATCCACAGCTACCACCTGCCTCCGACGCTGCAGACCGCCCAGGAAACCGGGACCCAGCAGACCCAGTCTTTTACCGAGGCCGTGGAGCGATTCGAAAGGGAACTCCTCATCGACGCCCTCAAGAGCAGCCGCGGCAACATGAGAAAGGCCTCCCTGGCCCTCAAGACCACGGAGCGCATCTTCGGTTACAAGATCAACAAATACGGCATCGAACCCAAGCGGTACCGGTAATTGCGGGGATCCGGCGCCTTAATGCGGACAAGACGAATCCAACGAATTCCCGCACCCCGGTACCATTTTCCGAAGCTACGGGGTAAACAAAGGCACAAAAACACGAAGATCTTATAACCCCATCCATTTGGGTCTCTTTTTCTTTAATCAATTCTCTTCAGGTATGCGTTCGTAATGGGGAGCCGTCGGTCCCTGCCGAAGGCCTTGGGCGTGATCTTCACTCCGGGCGGGCCCTGGCGTCGCTTGTATTCGTTGAGGTTGACCATGCGGATGACATCCTTCACCACCTCCCGGTCAAATCCCTCCGCCATGATCTCATGCGGGGCCTTGTCCTCCTCCACATAGGCGTGGAGGATCCTGTCGAGCATCGCGTAAGGCGGCAGGCTGTCCTCGTCTTTCTGGTCGGGCCGCAATTCCGCCGAGGGAGGTCTGACAATGATGCTTTCGGGTATGATCTCCCGTCCCCGGAAATGATTCACACGCTCCGACAGCTCGAACACCACCGTTTTGGGCACATCCTTGATGACCGCAAACCCTCCTGCCATATCCCCGTAAAGGGTGCAGTACCCTACCGCAATCTCACTCTTGTTGCCGGTGGTGAGCACCAGCCAGCCATTCTCGTTGGAGAGGGCCATCAATATATTGCCGCGAATGCGTGCCTGGATGTTTTCGTGGGCGATGCCGTGGCGCGTGTTGTCCAGGATCTCATGGGTTGCATGAAGGTAGGCCTGATAGATTTCTCCGATCGGAACCGTAATCAGCTGAATCTCCAGGTTTCGGGCAAGACGACCTGCATCGCCCAGAGTCTCGCCCGATGTATATTGTGAAGGCATGGTCACCCCCACCACGTTCTCCGGCCCCAGTGCGTCCACCGCAATGACCGCAGTCAGGGCCGAATCGATCCCCCCGCTCAGTCCGATCACGGCCTTTTTGAAACCGTTTTTTATGACGTAATCCCGCGTCCCCAGAACAAGGGCCTGATAGATCTCGTCCAGCCTGCCATCCGCCCCGGTGACGGGTGGAAACAACTCTCCTCTTGGATGATCCTCATACGATCCGAGAGGGACAGATAGGGCTTCCGCCTCTTCGGCCGGCCCTTTCATTTGAGGCGTTCTTGACGCTTCAATCTGAATATCGGCCACCAGGACATCTTCCTCGAAGCGTTTGGCCCGCGCCACAACCTTCCCCTGAGGGTCCATGACAAAGGAGCCCCCGTCAAACACCAGCTCATCCTGGCCCCCGATCAGATTATTGAAGCAGAAAAAGGCCTCCCCCATACGGGCAAAACGGGCTGCCGTGCGGAGCCGCAGGTCCAATTTACCGGCATGAAAGGGAGATGCGGAGATATTGATGATGACGTCCACGTCGGCGTTCTTTACGGTCGTCTCCTGAAAACCGCCTTCAATCCATATGTCTTCGCAGATGGTCAGAAAGAAGCGGATCCGGTTCATTTCAAAAACCACGGACCGGGATCCCCGGGTGAAATACCGCTTTTCATCAAACACGCCATAGTTGGGAAGTTCGATCTTGTGGTAGATCGCGGCCCGTTTCCGGCCCTGAAAGACCGAGGCGGCATTATACACCTTGCCGTCCTGATAATCGGCATGCCCCACCACGGCCGTGATCCCGTCTGTCTGTTCCCGGATCTGCTCCAGCGCAGCAAGGTTTTCATAGAGGAATCCGCGCTTCAGGAGGAGATCTTCCGGCGGATACCCGCATACGGAAAGTTCCGGAAAGGTGATGAGTTCCACCCCCTGGTCGCGTGCGTGTCGAATGACGTCGATGATCTTTGCCGAATTCCTTGAAAAATCGCCGACCGTGGTGTTGATCTGGGCCTGGGCAATTCTGATGACAGGCATATGGAGGACCTCCATGTTGATGGTGACGCAGACGATTATGCAATTTATTTCACCGTGGGACAAGTGCAAATCGGGTTGAGAGGTTCAAAGGTTCAGGCCTTCAGAGATCCGCGGTTCATGACCGCTCACACCGAGAAATTCCATACGGTTTAGGATACTACATTTATGTCGTATTTGGTCATGTATGCTACAAAATTGAATTAATTATCCGAACTCCTTCCCGTCTCATTAACATAATATAATTTATAAATCCAAATAGTTATAATAAACGGCATCCCTATCGAGCCGTATGGTATGCTCCTTGCTCATAACGGAAAACAAACATATCCCAGGGATTGAATATTCTGCATTAAGGCGCAAAGGGGGGTTCTCATGAAGAAAATAGAAGCGATCATCAAACCGTTTAAGCTGGATGAGGTGAAGACGGCCCTGGCCGGGATCGGGGTAAAAGGGATGACGATCAGTGAAGTGAGGGGCTTTGGCCGTCAGAGGGGGCATAAGGAGGTCTACCGGGGGGCTGAATACCAGGTGGATTTCGTCGCGAAGGTAAAGCTGGAGGTGGTCCTTGAGGCATCCATGGTCGGGGAGGCCGTCGCCGCGATTCAGGAACAGGCCCGAACCGGCGCCATAGGGGATGGCAAGATTTTTGTTTTGCCGCTTGAAGATGTTGTCCGCATCAGGACCGGGCAAACCGGTAAAGATGCTATCTAAATGAAGAGGGAGGAAAGTTGCGATGAAAACGATTGTGATGTTCTTGATTCTGTTCGGCGCCCTTGGGTCCGTGGCATGGGCGGGAGATGATCCGCCGACGCCCATGTCCAACAAGGAGGCCATTGCTTTGGTACAGACCCACGCGGATTATGTTTGGACCCTGGTGGCCGCGGCCCTGGTCTTCTTCATGCAGGCAGGCTTTGCCATGGTGGAGGCCGGATTCACCCGGGCCAAAAACGCCATCAATATCATGATGAAAAACCTCATGGATTTTTCCATGGGGACCCTGGCCTTCTGGGCCATCGGCTTTGCATTCATGTTCGGCGCGTCAGGGTCCGGATGGATCGGGACCTCCGGATTCTTCTTGAGCGACTTCACGACGGGCGGAGATCCATGGGTCCTGGCCTTCTGGATGTTTCAGGTGGTATTCGCCGCTACTGCGGCCACCATTGTATCAGGCGCCATGGCGGAGCGGACCCAGTTCAAAGGGTATCTCTTGTACAGCCTCTTTATCTGCGGATTCATTTATCCCATCTTTGGAAGCTGGGCCTGGGGCGGCCTGTTCCACGGGGGAGGCTGGCTGGAAAAACTGGGGTTCATCGATTTTGCCGGTTCCACGGTGGTGCATTCGGTCGGCGGTTGGGCCGCTCTGGCAGGAACCCTCGTCTTGGGGCCCCGCATCGGAAAGTATGACAAAGACGGGAATGTGAGACCGATCCTGGGCCACAATCTCCCCCTGGCCGCCCTGGGGGTGTTTATCCTCTGGCTGGGATGGTTCGGGTTCAACCCGGGTTCCACCACTGCCGCCAATAAGGATATTGCCATGATCTTTGTCAACACGAACCTGGCTGCGGCAACGGGCGCCGTTCTTGCCATGTTCACGTCCTGGATCAAGCTCGGCAAACCCGATGCGGGCATGAGCCTCAACGGGGCCCTGGCAGGCCTCGTGGCCATTACCAGCGGTTGCGCCTCGGTATCCCCATCGAGCGCGGTGATCATCGGGGCCGTAGCAGGGATCATTGTTGTCGTGTCCGTATTCTTCTTTGATAGAATAAAGGTGGATGATCCGGTAGGCGCCATCTCGGTCCACGGAATCAACGGGGCCTGGGGCACCCTCGCGGCAGGGATCTTCGCCATGGGCGGCACGTCGGCCAGGATCATCGGCGTTCAGCTTCTGGGGATCGGCGTCTGCTTTGTATGGACATTCGGCACGGCCTACCTGTTGTTCAAGATCATCGACAAGACCATCGGCCTGAGGGTCACCCCTGAAGAGGAGGCCGAAGGACTCGATTATGCGGAACACAGGGGGAATGCCTATCCCGACTTTGAGGTGTCGACCTATATGCAACGGTAGCTGCTGCAAGAGTGGAGTGAATGATCAAGGTTACAAGGGCGCCACGGCGCCCTCAAATTAAAAAAAAGGAGAAAAGAGATGAAAATGAAAATGGGTCAAATGATCATGATGGTATGGATCGCAGGGCTTGCGCTGGGATTGGCGCATCCCTCCGGGGCAGAGGAGAAGCCCCTTGCCCCTGGGGAAGGAACAACCGTGGCCAAGGCGGATCAGGAGGAGGTGGACCGGCCCACGGCCTCGGCGGATGTGGCGTTTCTGAGCCAGTACATCTGGAGGGGGTATGCGCTGAGCAAGGACAGCCTGGTCATTCAGCCTTCGGTGACGGCCGCCTACAAGGGGTTCAGCCTCAATGTCTGGGGCAACCTGGACACCGACGTCTATCAAGGGGCCTACAAGGGCGACTCCAAGTGGAACGAGACCGACCTCACCTTCGGGTATGACACCAGTTTCGGGATATTGGGGGTAGGCGCCGGGTTTATCTACTATGCCCTGGACGGGGCCGACGACTGGAAGGAGTTCTATCTCAGTCTGGGGGTGGACACCCTCCTGGCCCCCACGCTCACGGTTTACAGGGAGATCTCCAAAAACCAGGGATGGTACGTCCACTTAGGCATATCCCATTCCTTTGAACTGCCCAGGGATATGACCCTTGACCTGGCCGGATCCGTGTCTTACTGGGGTTCCGACAATGACAATATGGTAAAATACAATGACGATCTGTCAAGGACCACCGAGCGGTTCAGCGGGTTCCACGACGGACTCGTTTCTGTGGGCCTCACCATACCCTTTTACAAATATTTCACCGTAGTCCCCTCCATTGCCTATGCCTTCCCCCTGTCCCATCAGGCGGATAACGAAATGCAGGCGTTGAGCTGGGGGGGAAATGCCAACCATGTCTTCGGCGGGGTGACTCTCTCCGTGGCATTCTGATGCCATCTTCAACCCCCCGTAAGTCCCCCTGCGCCAGGCGGCAAGGCCGCAGGGGGGCTTTAAAAAAACAACCACCTTGCCGGAGTTAAAGGCATACACGTCCAAGGCGATACGGCGGTGAAAGCTGCCTCAGATGCTTCTGGCGCCTCATGCAGTGCGGAGGGATGAAGGGACGCCCTTAAATGAGGCCAGCTTGTCCCTGTCCAAACGTCCCAGGGCAATCCTGAGGGGGTCTCCGCTTTGCCGTGCGCGCCTGAGCCAGTTTGAAATCTCAGACTTAAGGTCCTCTTCCCCGACCCCTTTTCTTCGGACAGTGGACCTGACATCATTGTCGATGTCCCCTGAATTGAGAAAGGTCCATGTGTCGCCGTATCGGGAAACCACCCCGGTATGCCCCTTGTCGCCGGTTGAAAAAGAGACGATAAGGCCCTGCTCCAGAAGCGGCTCCAGGTCTTTCCAGATCTCGGCAACACGGCGCTGAGCCCCATCACGTCCCGTGATCGTACGGTCAAAGACGGTATTTGAAGAGGCCTCGATCAACCCATTTCCGGTCAGGTAGGCATTCATGGGAAGTCCCTCCTCCACCGCGGCATGAATGAGATGGGCTTGCAGCCCCCCTTTGCCGCCATAACGAACGCCCATTTCCTTGAGACCCTCCACCACCAGTTCGTAACAATCAAGCTTTTCATAGGGAGTTCCGATATGCTGACTCAACACCGCTGCGAGGGACCCGGAACCGGAGTCGGTACGGGCGATGCCTGCGGCAACATTTTTGGTTTGTTCAGAAGAAGTCTGCTCTTGTGCCACAACAGGCTCCCCAGGGACAGGTTTTGACGAAACAGCCCCGCCAGATGCAGCGCTTTGCGACAAAGAGACTTCCCGCCTGTCCCACACGACCTCACGGGTGGCGGGATCAATGAATATGTCTTCTCCTTCATGGAGCGTGTGAAACGCCTTCTGGGCATTGGCCTCTGAGTGGATGATCTTCCAGCAATCATTTCGAAGGCCGGGATGTGACATGAGCAGATGGGAGGCGGTGGGGTTTTCCCGGGAGATGGTCCCGATATGGATCAGACCGGCGCCCGTGCCTCCGTAGCCCGAGGGGGCATCGGAAGACGAACCCTTTGGGGTCTCTCCGCTATGGATCTGGCGCTGCAATTCGTCCTGGAAACCGGACAAACCATTGGCCTTCGCCATGGCCGGGGCAGACGCCTTCCCTTGCATCCTCTGAACTTGAACCGGGTCGATCATGTAATCCATTTTTCCATACCTCTCCCCTTATAGGAAACAGCAATATCCGTGCCATCAAAAGGCTACATCGTCTTTTTACCAAGTCCCCGTAATGACAGGATGTTTCAGCCCTGTACCGGCCCGCAGGGAATGCAGATCGGCCTGGAACAGCGTCAAAATTGCCTACACACCTTGCGAGAACTGGGCAAGTGAAGGTTTTTCAGGGAGAAAGATGCGCATTGACATCGGACCCGGTTTTACCTACCATGCCCGGAAATCATTTCCGCGAAACATGTGCAGGGGGCCAAAACCGATCTTGAAACATCCGAAAGTCATTGTCATTGCTCAGAACCAGCCGTTGGATACCGACGCCCACCTGAGGCGTAAGCTGGCGGATGCCGAGGAGAGGGCCGCGCGTCAGTCCGCCCGCTTTCCCGACCTGGACCTCTCGGCCATTCAAAAGGGCGTTCACCGGAATATCCTGGAGCCCCTCCTCTTTTTAGACGGCCGCTACATGGACCTGCTGGACCTGATGAATTTTGTCAAAAACGGCCGCCGTATTCCGAAGATCACACCGGAAAATGTGACAAAACACTATTCCTTGGCCAATACCGTGACCCTCAACGGCATCTATCTCCATCAATACCTTCGTGCCCATGGATACGACCCGATCATTATTCAGAACTATGCCACGGCCCACCTCCCCGACCTGCTGGAGGAGGACCCACTGGCGGTCTGCATTTCCTCCAATTTTATCTTTATGAACGACATCCATGAGATGGGAGGTATCATCAAGCAGATAGCGCCCCATGTCCCGGTGATCGCAGGGGGGATGCTGGTCAAAAAGGTCCTGAATGAGGGGGATCGGTTTTCAGAAAAGACCCTGGACTTCATGGCCGGTTTTAACGGCCATGTGGATGCATTTGTGGTGGAGGCCAAGGGGGAAGCCACCCTGGTGAAGCTGCTGGCGGCCCTGGGACAAGGCCGGCCACTGGCTTCAGTCCCCAACCTGGCCTATTTCAATGGACAGGGACGGATGGTCTTCACTCCAAGGGAGGAGGAAGCCATCCATATGGACCAGACCGCGATTGCGTGGGACCGGTCCCCCAAGGAGTATCTCCGAAACATCCTTCCCGTGAACAGCAGCCGGGGCTGTTACTACCGGTGTCGTTTCTGCACCTATCACTGGCTGTTTCCGGAGGTCCACTACAAATCCATGGAGGTCCTTGAGCAAGAGCTGGAGCAAATCGATGCACTGGGGTTTGTCACACACGTGCGGTTTACCGACGATAATTTCACTGCCAACAGGGCCAGGATGAAGGCGGTGCTGGAGATGATGATCGCCCGGGGGTTTGGGTTTACCTGGTCGTCATTTGCCCGGGCCAGCGCCCTGAGGCCGGAACTGGTGAAGCTCATGAAGGCGTCCGGCTGCGAATTTGTCGATCTGGGACTGGAGTCCGGAAGCCAGACCATCCTGGACCATATGGACAAGCGGCTCAGAAAGGAGCAATCGCTGGAGGCCATAGGGATGCTCAATGATCACGGCATTGAAGGCAGGGGGAGTTTTATCATCGGCTATCCGGGCGAAACCGTTGACACATTCTCGGAAACCATTGATTTTATTAACGACAGCGGTCTCCCCTATTACCATCCCTACCTCTTTTATTATACCGGAAACACCCTGGTGCACCAGGAGAGAGAGGCCCTGGGCCTGAGAGGTCTTGGACTGGCATGGCGCCACTATACCATGGATTCGGTAGAGGCCTCGGGGCTCATGTCGCAGATGACAGAGAGGATCGACCGAAGCTTTACCGACGGGCAGGCGTATGTTGAGGAGATCTATAAGCTCCTTCGGGGAGAGGGGTACGCTCCGCCCGAAATAAGGGAACTTTTTCGGTTGAAGAGAGCCTTGCAGTTGAGTATAAAGAGGAACGGGGGCGGTGAACGGGGTTCAGAAACAGAGAGGGTCCTATCTGAGCTGGAGATCCTGGTCAGGTGACGGGTGTGGGACATGGTCATTGGAATCCTGAGCGTACAAGATGAGCGATACCCCCCCAACCAGAGGTTGATGGAGGCCGCCGCTCAATCAGGGCACCAGGCCAGGCTCATCCACACCAGGGACTGCCTCTCAGGGATCGAATGTGGCAGGGTCACCATCTCCATAGACGGGTGCGAGAGGCCCGACATCCTTCTCCCCAGGATCGGGGCAACCATCAATGACTATGCCCTAGGTGTCGTGCGCCACTTTGAACTCTCAGGCGTGCCCGCGGTCAATGGTTTTGGAGCAATCCTCCTGACGCGACATAAATTCCTGAGTCTCCAGACCCTGGCCGCGGCAGGCCTCCCGGTGCCGGATACACGGCTGGTGGTGAACATAAAGGGTTTCATAGAGGCTGTGAATGGGCTTGGAGGCTACCCGGTGGCGGCCAAGATGCCCTGCAGCAGGCAGGGGAGCGGCGTGGCCCGCATCGACTCAGGGGTCACATCGGAGTTTGTTATGGAGAATATCCAGGACAACTCCAGGGGGGTGCTGGTCCAGGAGTATCTGGCCCCCGAGGACCGAAGAGACATCCGGGCCTTTGTCGTGGGCGGGCAGATTGTGGGGGCCATGGAATTGACGCCTCTTGAGGGAGATTTCAGATCCAATATCCATCTGACGGGACAGGGAAAAGGGCTCACATTGGACCCGGACCTGTCGGATCTGGCCATCCGTTCGGCCGAGGTCCTGGGTCTGGAGATCGCCGGAACAGACATCATTGTTGACAAAGAGGGGACCCCTAAGATCATTGAGGTCAATTATTCTCCAGGATTCAGGGGGCTGGAACAGGCCACCGGTACGGATGTCGCCTCCCGGATCATTGGATATGTCGCGGACAAAGTCATAACGGGGAAGCCATGCATATCGCCTTTGTGATGGACCGGCTGGAATCGATTGAGCCTGAAATGGAGACCACCAGCCATCTGATGTATGAATGCAACCAAAGGGGACATTCCGTCTATTTTCTCGAACCCCATGATATCTACATCCGGAAAAAAGAGGTGGTCGCCAGGATGCGCAATATTACGGTGCAACCCGGCCTCTCCATGAAACAGTACTGGCGCGCCCTCATCAAGTGTCTCAAAAAGGACGACCTCATATTCGAGACCATATCCGACCTGGACGCCCTCTTTCTGAGAAAAAATCCGCCTCTTATATACCAGACCATGGAGTTCCTGTCGTCGGTCAGCGACAAGGTCTTCATGATCAACAGCGCCGCAGGCCAGATCCTGGCCAACAGCAAACTGTATATCCTC
>JAWOIH010000443.1:0-13291 GCA_046484725.1 Candidatus Desulfacyla sp.
AATTCTTGAGCGCTTTTCAGAAGGTTCATAGGGGCTTCATACCCTTGCAAAGGATCAGCGGGGTATAGGTGAACCGCCTCGGTTCATTGAAGAATCTCACAAAATCAGCAAAGAACTTCTTGTTGCCGCCCGGATAGTCCTTAAAAACTTCGGAGGCCTTTGCGGCAGCCATTTCCAGCTTCTTTGTCCAGTTGAAGAGGTCGGTCTCATTTGCCTCACCGTATATCAGATGGTGCGCCCTCAGATCCATCTGTATATTTTGATAGCCCAGGTCATACAGGTACGAATAGAGTTTCCTTCCTGCGTAGGGATCAAAGTCGTATGCCGTTTCCATAACGTCCACGATCTTAAATAAAATCCGCTCCATTTTGCCGGGCAACTCGTAGTGGTTAAGACAGTTATGGTCCAGGTCCAGGAGACAGAGATACCCCCCCGGCCTTAAACATTCTGTGGCGTTCCTGATAATATTTAGGCTTTCTCTGGCATGGTATTCGAGAACAAAGCGAATCCAGATGCAATCAAAATTGCGCAGGCCAGAATGCATCGGTTTTGTGAAGTCGCAGACTTCAAAGTCAATTCCAGGCTCCCCGCCGTATTTTTGTTTTGCCTTTAGGATTCTGTCCGGTGAAAAATCGAGTCCTACCGCATGACCGTTTGGTTTGACCAATTCGTGTAGAATGGAGGTCGTTTTGCCGGGCCCACATCCCACATCCAATAACCGGAGGCCAGGTCTTATCCCGCACCAGCGGGCCTGGTCACGAACCGCTTCCGGATCGGTTTTGATATCCAGCCGAAAGGCCTCCTGGGCGTTTTCCATCAGGTAAGAATGGTCGTTTGGCATGATGGCATCTGTTTAATTAGTGTCTGAACGGAAACCCGGGAAATCAAGAAACAGTCAATTGTGAGAATCCGTTTTGTTAAGCTTAAATTTATTCCATCAATTTTCAATATTCAATTCTTCAATATTCAATTGTGCCTGAACGGGGTTTTCGTTCAGGCACTAATTATGATGAAGAAAGCAATGGTAAAACATTAGAAGGAAAGGCTTTCGTGGGGATGAATTTCCCAGGCAGCCGACAACATGCCCCTTCCCCTATCCTAAAAATCTGTTAATACCTTTAGATTCAATCAAAGGATATATGAATTCATAGGGTGTTGCAAAACAAATTTTGCTTTTTCGCTCAACTGAAAAACCGATGTATTCTGGTTCCGTGAGGGGATGATGCTACTGAATGAGAAGCTCTTGGATGACAGTGATAACGGGGCGCTTTGGCCTATTCATCCGATGTACTCGCGGGCATACCTTCTGACGTGATGGCCGTCCAGGACGTGGAACTGTCGGATCTTCTTCACTGCGACAGGGGAAAAGGTCCCGATCGGAATGTAGATGATCCGTTTCCCCAGGCGGGCGGCCATGCTCTGGCACCATCCTGAAGGGGGGCTGGCGGCCACGTAGACCACATGCCGCTCCAGGCTGTAATCCAGGGCGGCCATGAGAAGCCTTTCCGGCTTGTTCCGGGAAAACTGAAAGAAGGGGTCCCTCCAGATATCATAGACCCGCAAGGGCGGATAGGAGAGCATGAACCCCCCGTACTGGCACCTGGAGATCCCCGGGCCGTCCATAATCTCGCCGGCTGGGGTGCTGTAAAAGGCCATATCCGATTCCTGGGTGTGCTCGCCCAGCCAGGTCACGCGCCAGGGAAAATTCTCCCTCCCCTCCGGGTCCGGATAATCAGGGTCGAAGATCATCACCACCGAGCCCACCTTCCCTTTTAACGGCCGCTCTTCCCTCACATAGAGGGTGCCCCCGCTGACCCATTCCCGGATCGTCTCCCGGATATCGAGGCCGTCCAGCAGGGAGGAGGAAAATGGTTCGATCCGGGTATTCTCCTCGGTCTTGATCTCAAGGGCCTTCTTTCTCAGGTGGTGGCCGTACCCTTCCACGGCCACGTCCTCGGGCGGGTAGGAGCAGATGGAAATCCCCTTGAAATCCTTGCGCCATTCTCCGGGACGACGCTCCCGCCGCTTCTTCCGGACAGGGACAGGCACCAGGCGCGTACGCAGGGTCTTCATCTGCCGGTGGAACCGGATCCGTTTCTGATCCAGGAAGAGATCCTCTCCCTCCAGACGGAGCACCGGCAGCCCGGGTTCTTCGGTCTGCCAGGGATAATCGCTCCCTTTTTCCCACACCTCATAGGCGAAATTGTCATCCACGGCCCCCCGGGCTGCGACAATGAGCTGATAGAAGCTGGGGACCAGATTTCCCGTCAGGAGGGCATAGTTCCTGGCAAACCGGTTCAGGATGAGGATCTGACTGCGGGACAGGGTTTCCTTGGTGGTCTTCCAGTATTCTTCTTTTGCAGCACGGATCAATTCCATCTGGATCTTGAGCCGGTCCACTTCCATGGGCCCGGATCGGCCGCGCTCATAGGCCGCTGCGAGATACGGCATTTCACCCATGATCTCCCGGCTGGAATCCCCATGAAGGTGGGCAAGACCTACCCCTTTTCGCACCCTTCGGCCGATGACCTGGGTCTGGGGTTGGTCGAGGAGGCGCCGTATCCTGCGGGCATGGGAGAGCCCGCACACAAAGAGGACCCTCTCACCGGTCTTGGCCAGTTGCTGGAGGTGGTAGGCCATGGTCTTTTCACGGAGGAGGTCGTCAGGGGAGGCCGGATCATCTCGTTCGGCCTCCATAACCACCCGGCAGTATGCGGAATGGCCGATCCTTGTGACGGCGTAAGCGTCGGGCATGGGGGAAAAATCAGGGAGATAGCCTTCCGTGTCCCGGTCCACAAAATGGACAGGGAGTCCGGCTGAAATGCCCAGTCGGATGGCCTCCACCTGGGCGTCGGTCGGTTCCACCGGGAGGTAGGTAAAGACGCCGTCCGCTTCCTCGTAGTAGACGACCGACAAAAGCGGAAGCCGCCCAACGGCCGCAAGGGTCTTCTCCTTCAACGTATCGGGATATTCCACGGCCACATGGCGGGGCCCGAAGGCCTCGAAGGCCCTTCTCACCTCCAGGGCGAATTCCACCCGGTTATGGAGGACCGGGACCAACCGGATCCGGTTCCATTCCAGCTCACTCATCCGGGTCTGTATCCTCCAACAGCTCCTTGAAATACTCGGATGCGGCATCGTCCAAGATCATGGATGCGGCCTCTCTCAGGTAGAATGCCTCTGTTTCCGAGCCTGCGCCATGGGGCGAGGCGGGATTCGTCCCCGCCAGCCGTTTCAGGGCATACCGGGCGATGTTGATCCCGTCCCTTACCGAATAGCGTTCGTCGGCCTCGTGGGCTGCCTGGAGAAATTCCACCACATATTCGAGGATCTCATCGTCTGCAAAAGGGAGATTGGCCTTGAGGATCAGGAACTCCTCGTCCCTTTCCGGAAAATCGATGTGGATCTGGGGCTGGAGTCTCGAGTGGATATATTCAGGGAGATCGAAGGTGCTGGCGTCGTCGTTCATGGTGGTGCAGAGGCGAAACTCGGGATGGGCCTTGATCTTGATCCCGGCCACGATCGATTCCACATACCGCCTGCTGTCCAGGAGGGGGGCCAGGGATGCCCAGCTCTTTTCGCTCATCCGGTTGCCCTCGTCAATGACTGCCACCCCGCCCTTGATCATGGCAGAGACCACCGCGCTGGCCGTATATTTGATCTTCCCCTTTTCCGATATCACCGGCGTGACAATCAAGTCCTCGGGCCGGGTGTCCATGGTGGCCTGGAACAGGTAGACCGGCCGGTTCAAGGCCTTTCCGGCATGATACGCCAGGGTCGTTTTTCCAACGCCCGGCCTTCCCACCAGGCGCGGACTCAGGGGCAGATCATCGTCGCCGATGACCAGCCAGGCAGCCTGGACCTGTGTGATCAATTCCTGCTGACCCACCCACCGCATCGGGACCTCGTCCGGCTCGCTCAGGTGGAGTTCGACATCGTCAATGATTATTTTTTCCAAATTTCTTTGGCCTCCTCGGTTCAAGATAGCAGCTCTATTCCATTATATTTTTTTTGCAAAGGAGATACAACTGTGATAAAAATACAAAAATCACGGGTAAAGGTTCACGGGTTCCAGGTTCAAGGTTAAGGACAGGACCGCACGTGAGGACCTCAAACGTCTTTATAAAACCCGATGGAAAGAGGGATTGCCCTGGCATAAACGGCACCCTGTGGCCCGTCAATTTTCAGACCGTCCACATGCATGCGAATAGGCCTAACACCTTGAATCCTGTGCCAGAATTCAACCATGAACCCCTGAACTTTTGAACCATTGAACGGTTACCATGAAGCCAAACAGGTGGGATGACGCCTACGCCCGCCGGGCCAGGGACGAAAAGTGGCTTGCCCGGTCCGTCTACAAGCTACAGGAAATCGATGCCAGATTCAAGCTGATTCAGAGGGGGAGCCGTATCCTCGATTTGGGCTGCTATCCGGGTTCGTGGTGCCAGTACGTCCTGGGCAAGGCAGGGTCCGGGGGAGACGTGGTGGGGATCGATTTGAAACGACCGGATCATTTATCGGCCCAGGGGTTCCGTTTTATCGAGGCCGATGTGATGGCCCTGGAAGTTGAATGGCTGGTCCGTGAGATCCCGCCAAGGGATATGGTCATGAGCGACCTGGCCCCGTCCACCACGGGGATTCGGGCTGCGGATGAGAGTCGGTCCCTTGCCCTGGCAGGAAAGGCGGCCGAGATCGCCGGCGCCCTTCTTAAAAACGGGGGGCATTTTGTGTGCAAAATCTTCGAGGGGGAGGGCCTGAACCGTTTCAAGGGAGAGGTTTCCGGCAATTTTCGGCAGGTCCGCCTTTTCAGGCCCAAGGCCACGCGCAAGCGGAGCAGGGAGGTTTATCTTATCGGACAAGACAGGAGGATTGGGGAATTCAGGAATTCAGGGATTTAGGGATTAAAACAAGAAAATTTCTTTGCGTGAGCCATTTTTTCCGGGGGGGGATATGTCAGGTCATTCAAAATGGAGTTCCATAAAACACAAAAAAGGGGCCGCTGATGCCAGGCGGGGCAAGATCTTTACCAAGTTGATCAAAGAGATCACCGTGGCTGCACGTATGGGAGGGGGCGATCCGGATGGGAATCCCCGCCTTCGGACGGCCATTGCCGCTGCCAAGGCGGAAAACATGCCCAAGGAGAACATCGATCGGGGCATCAAGAAGGGCACCGGGGAGCTGGAAGGGGTCACCTACGAGGAGGCCAGCTATGAGGGGTACGGACCGGGCGGGGTTGCCGTGCTGATCGATTGTCTCACGGATAACAAGAACCGGACCGTGGCGGATATCAAGCACCTGTTCGAACGACACGGGGGCAACCTGGGGGAGCCGGGATGCGTCTCCTATATGTTTGAGCAAAAGGGCGTGATCTCCTTTGAAAAGGACCAGGTAGACGAAGAGGGGCTTTTCAACCTGGCCTTGGAGGCCGGGGCCGATGACGTCAACGAGGAGGAAACGGAGTTTGAGGTCATCACAGCCCCGTCCAATTTTGAACCGGTTAAAAAGGCCATCGATGCGGCCGGTCTCTCCTACACCTACTCAGAGGTAACCCGGATCCCCAAAACCAACGTCAAGGTGGAGGGTAAGAAGGCCCAGCAGATGGTGAGTCTCATGCAAGGCCTTGAAGACCACGACGATGTGTCCCATGTGTACGCCAATTTTGACATTGCTGAAGATGTCATGGAGGCCATGGGCTGATGCTGGTGCTGGGGGTGGATCCCGGCTCGAGGGTGACCGGCTATGGCCTGGTGGAAAGAAGAAACCATGACGTGACATATGTTCATTCCGGCCTTATCCGGCCCCCCGACAAGACCCCATTCTATCAGAGAATCTACCGGATATTTGAATCCATGGTGGAGATCATGGCCCATTACCAGCCACAGGAGATGGCCATCGAGGATCTCTTTTATGCCAAAAACATCCAGAGTTCACTGAAACTGGGACATGCCAGGGGGGCCGTACTCATCGCCTCGGTGCATTCCAACATCCCGATTTTTGAATATACCCCCTTAGAGATCAAGAAATCGGTTGTGGGGTACGGCCGGGCCGACAAAGAGCAGGTGCGGTCTATGGTCCAGGTCATTTTGCGAATCAAGGAGGAGTTGCCCCTGGATGCCTCGGATGCCCTGGCTACGGCCATCTGCCATGTCAACTGGTCCAGGTTTGAATCGGTGAAACGATGATCGCGCATTTAAACGGTGTCCTGCTCACGAAATCGACCCAGTCGATCGTCATCGATGTGGGGGGCGTGGGATATGAGGTCATCGTCCCCCTTTCCACCTTTTACGCCCTTCCGGATGTGAAGGAAAGGGTCGGTCTCCTTATCTACACCCACGTGAGGGAGGATGCCCTGATCCTGTTCGGCTTTCATACCAGACTCGAAAAGGGCTTGTTTGTGATGCTCATCTCGGTATCGGGGATCGGGCCGAAGCTGGGGGTCAATATCCTCTCGGGCATCGGTCCCCGGGAGCTGTTGGAGGCCATTGCCAAGGGGGACGCCCTGCGGCTTCAGGCTATTCCGGGGGTGGGAAAAAAGACCGCGGAACGGATGGCCCTGGAACTGAAAGATCGCGCATCAAAGGCCCTTGGGGACGGGGACATGCCTCAGGCCGCGGCGCCTGTGGGGGCGGAGCGGCGCATCATGGATGACGCACTTTCCGCCCTCGTGAATCTGGGTTACTCGACCAAATCGGCCAAGATGGCCGTGGACAAGGCCCAGGCCAGTCTCGGCGAGATGACCCTGGAGGGACTGATCCGGGAGGCCTTGAGGGCGCTGTCGTGACAATAAGATGATGGAAGAACGAATCATAGACCCTGAGCCTCTTTCAGACGAGCTTCCGGCAGAGATCAGCCTCCGGCCCAGGACCCTTGACGAGTATATCGGCCAGGAGGAGATGAAGCGGAATCTCAGGGTCTTTATCGAGGCCGCCCGAGGCCGTGCAGAGGCACTGGATCATGTGCTGTTCCACGGGAGCCCGGGCCTGGGCAAAACTTCCCTTGCCCACATCATTGCCAACGAACTGGATGTGAGCATCAAGAGCACCTCCGGGCCGGTCATCGAAAAATCGGGAGACCTGGCCGCCATTCTGACCAGCCTTCAACCCAGGGATGTCCTTTTTATCGATGAGATCCACCGCCTCAACCATGTGGTGGAAGAGGTCCTCTATCCGGCCATGGAAGACTACGAGCTGGATATCATTATCGGCCAGGGCCCTTCGGCAAGGACCATGAAGATCCCTCTGCCCTCGTTTACCCTGGTGGGGGCCACCACACGGACCGGCCTTCTGACGCCGCCGCTCCGGGACCGCTTCGGGGTGATCTTGCGGGTGGAGTTCTACGGCCCTGAAGAGCTGCGTCAGATCGTCACCCGATCGGCCGCGCTCCTCAAGATACCGATTCATGACGCGGGCGCACTTGAGATCGCCAAGAGGGCACGGGGGACGCCCAGGGTCGCCAACCGGCTCCTTCGACGGGTCCGGGATTTTGCAGAGGTGGAGGCGGACGGGGTGATCACCCAGGAGGTGGCAGACCGGGCCCTGGATATGCTGGAGGTGGATGATCAGGGCCTCGACAAGATGGACCGCTACATCATGCACACCATTATCGAGAAATTCGAGGGCGGACCCATCGGTCTGAGCAGCCTCTCCGCGGCCGTGAGTGAGGAAAAGGACACGCTTGAAGACGTGTATGAACCGTTTCTAATTCAGCGCGGCTATATCAAGCGAACGGCCCAGGGCCGCGTGGCCACCCGGAGGGCGTACCTACATCTGGGGCTTGAGAAAAAAGGGCTGGCCGGCGGCGCTCAGAAGAAGCTCTTCAGCTGAAAAAGCCGGTTTTGTCGCAGTAACAGGGCCGCCGTCTTTTGCTCTCGGCATGAACCCGTTGCCGCTCTAACATGACTGCCCACGGCCGGGGATGGGCTGCCAAGATCCCATGATCTAATCTCAAAATCTGGCAGCGTGCCGCCCTTAGCTCAGGCGGGTGCGTGCCGATACCTCCTGACGGAAGTCCTCCAGGAAGACCAAACCGTTGGGGATGTCCACGTGGTCAAACCGTTTCATCGCTCCCCAGAAGATGTAATAGAGAAACCTTAAAACCTTACACCTTCCCCATTCTCACATGAGAGAGAATCTCCAAGAACGGTGCCTCAATTGAAAGAGGATGTCCCTCACACGAATACCAAATCCAATCGCGTCCTTAACCGAGGCACCCATTTTTTGACCGCCGTTCCAGCCGCAATACCCCGAGGGCCGATTTGTGTTGACCCAAAAGATGCAATTTCAGTATTGTCACTGCCCAAAAAGAACCTTCTCATCCCTGAAATCCCTTCTATGTTTGAGGTGTACTGTGTTTCGAGATAAAAAAGTCATCGTGGTCATGCCTGCGTACAATGCGGCAAACACGCTCCTCAAAACCTATGAGGAGGTGATGGCTCAAGAGATTGTGGACCAGGTGATCGTAGTAGATGACGGAAGCTGGGATGAAACCGTCAAGGTTGCCAAAAACCTCCCCCATGCAAAGGTTTACGTCCATGATTCCAATCAGGGGTACGGGGCCAATCAGAAGACCTGCTACAGGCTGGCCCTTGAATCGGGGGGCGATATCATCGTCATGGTCCATCCTGATTACCAATATAGCCCAAAGCTTATACCTGCCATGGCATCCATGATCGGCAGCGGGCTTTATCACTGTGTGCTCGGGTCACGGATCCTGGGCGGATACGCCTTGAAGGGTGGGATGCCTTCCTGGAAGTATGCCGCAAACCGTTTTTTGACCCTAACTGAAAACATCCTCCTGGGTGCCAAACTTTCCGAATATCACACAGGCTATCGCGCCTTCTCACGAGAGCTGCTTGAAAAGATCCCGATGGAAGCCGATTCTGATGATTTTGTGTTTGACAATCAGGTGCTGGCCCAGATCATATGGTTCGGTTTTGCCATCGCAGAAGTGAGCTGCCCCACCAGATACGCTGATGAGGCCTCTTCCATCAATTTCACGCGCAGCGTCAAATACGGAATCGGGTGCCTGACCACAGCCCTATCCTTTCGATTAGCCAAAATGGGGCTCTTCAGTTCAAGGCTTTTTCCATCAAGGGATACTTAGGCGATGCCCGTGGAGTTCAGGATATAAACAATAATGAGATCAAGAGGAAACCATTGTCCAAGAAGCTGCGTCGGTTGTTAAATTCCGATACCTCCAAGATTATACAGGCGCTCCTTATGGCGGCCATTGTTTTGACGTGCGTGTTGTATCAGTACAGCGAACGGTACGGATACAGGGTGTCGGGGTTTATCTGCCTGGGATACAGATTTATTCCCCCCGAAGGCATCCAAAAGGGTCTGGTGGTGTACGCCCGTTCCCCAGGTTATGATGGGCAGTTCTTTTATTACATCGCGCTGAAGCCTTTTGGCGACTTAAAGGACTACGGGAACATTGACAGCTTGCCGTGGCGTTACCAGCGAATCGGGTATCCCCTCCTGGCATGGCTCTTTTCACTGGGAAATAAATCCGCGGTTCCCCATGCCCTTTTAATGATCAATTTCTTGAGCATCCTCTTTTCAACCTATCTCATTTCAATGTTGCTCAAGGAGCAAGACCTGGATGCCCGCTACTCCGTGGCGTATGCGGTGTCCGGTACACTCCTTTATCCGTTGCTCAGAGATCTTGCAGAGATTCCGTCCGCCGCCTTTCTGATTGCCGGATTCTTTTTCTACGCCAGGCGCCGGTTTGTCATCAGCGGTCTCCTGTTCGGTTACGCGATGCTGTGCCGGGAGGTGGTATTTGCCGTGGTGCCGGTGCTGATCCTTGACTGGCTGGTTCTTGGCAGGGAGAAAAAGGCGTGGGTGGCACCCCTGTTGGCCTCGGTGATGATGTTTGCCTGGCACCTGTACGTGGCGCTCCATCTTGACGCGGGCCGTTATCCCTTTGGAGGGGCGTTGGGCCTGCCGGGAGTTGCACTCGTCAACCACCTCAAGCAGGTCTTCTTACTGAGGGACCATGTGCCCATTTCAGAAAAGATCGTCCTGATCTCCACGGTACTCATCATTCTAACATCCATGGGCATGGCCATCAAAGATTTTGTACGCTCCAGAAGCGCCCCGAGTATATGTCTTTTCGGGTTTTCCCTGTTGCCGTTGGTCCTGAAAGCCCCCCAATGGGCCGAGCCGTGGGCGTACGTCAGGATGCTCGTCCCCTCAACAGCGTTCTTGTTTCTCTGTTTTGCTTATTCCAGAGATAAACTTTATCTTGTGCCCATGGGTCTTCACACGGTCCTGTTTCTTGCCTCGCTGAGCTATGTGGAGGTCATTTACCGATTCTGATTACGAGTAAAACGTGTCATCATTCCACCTGTCTGTACAGATGGTTCATGCCCGGGACGAGGCATCATTAGAGGGAAACGCTCATTAGAGGGCATGGTGAAATCAAGAATCACGCATCCGATCTCATCTTTATGGGCGCGGAATACCTCCAGCCCGTCTCGGCCGTTGATCGATGAATGATGGCTCAATGCTCAAGGCTGGAAGCCCAAGGCGAAAAACACTCTGTTCATCTCTGGTCGATAATGATCGATGGTCTATTGTTGAGCATCGTATTGAACAGTAATCGGAAGTCAAGGGAAATAGGGGTAGTGATTGAGATCATGAATTCTGAGGCCCTGGGTGGTCTATGAGGGATATGCGGCTCATGGGAGGGCGGTTGGCCGCGGGCCAAACAGAAAGAAGTAGGGTGCCTTTGGGGTTCAGACCCCTATGCCGAGACCGTGCAGAGGAAAGGCACCCAAAACCGAAACCTCTTGTCACTCGGCCGCCGGGGCGTGGGGTACAGACGCAACTACGCGTGTTCTCCTGCTGTTCCCTGCAAAGTGATTACAGATCCGACGCTGTTGAGGATGAACGCCTCGGGAAAGGCCTGGGATATCTGGTGGATGGCCTTCCAGCCCGTGCAGTGCATGGGGGAAAGGACCTTGGGCCCGATCTTTTTGAATTCCGCGATGGTCTGTTCGATGATCTTCTCAAAAAAGGGACCGGAGAGATGAAATCCGCCCATGGCAGCGTAGACCTCCTGGACGCCGGTGATCTTTTGGGCATGGAGGATGGTGTTGATGATCCCGGCATGGCTGCACCCGGCAACGATCACCAGTCCCTTTCCTTTCAGATGGACCACCAGGGCCTGGTCGTCTGCAATGGGGTCGGGGACGGTCTTTCCATCCCGCTCCATGCTGGCATTGGGAAGGCCCTTTTCAAAGGAGGTGACCCGTTCCACCTCTCCCGTGACCAGGACGGTCCCGCCTGCCAGGGGCGTTGGGGCTGTGCTTTCCACCAGATCGATATTCCGTTTGAGAAGGTCCTCTTTCACCAGGGTCTGGGGGAAGAGAAGCCTGCGGCCGTCGGCCAGGCCGAAAAAGCGGGGGGCGTCAAAGACCCCCGGATGGACCACCAGGGGGATCCTATGCGGGAGTCTGTCCAATACCGGATAGAGGGACCCGGTATGGTCCATGTGGCCGTGACTCAGGGCCATGGCCTCCACCCGGCTGAGATCCACCCCGAGCATGTCCACGTTATGCATGACCCCGATGCTGCTGTATCCGGTGTCGAAGAGGACCGTATGGGTGTCATCTCCTGCATAAACCGTCACCAGGAGCGACAGTCCATGCTCTGCCAGGAGCGTATCTGCGGGGATGGTCCCGCTCTTTGACAAGGGGGGCCGGGTGACCGCCTCGGTATTGGTGAGGAGCACATCCACATAGTTTTCCATCAGGGTCAGGATCTCCACGCGGTCCACAGAATTGATCGATACGGTTTGCTGGCTCATGGGTTCTCCTCTCTTGGGCTGTTTATGCGATCCTTATTCAGTATGCGCCAAAGGGCTTGGACCTCGTTTCTTGTTTCATCCAGGGTTCCTTCATTACGGATGATATAGTCTGCACGGGCCGCCTTCTGGTCGATCGGCATCTGGGCGTCCAGGATGCGGCGGGCCTCCTCCCGACTGATCCGATCCCGTTTCATGAGCCGTTCGATCTGGGTATCGGGTGAGACATAGACTACCAGGACCTTGTGAACCAGGGGCTGCAACCGGGCCTCGAACAGGAGGGGGATCACCGCCTGGACAATCCTCTGCGGATCCTCTTCGGCCATCTGTCTGAGCCGGCGGACAAAGGCCGCAAAAATGCGGGGATGGGTCATACCCTCCAGTATCCGCCGCTTTTCCGGATCCTGAAACACGATCCCTGAAAGCCTTTTCCGGTCAAGGTTTCCGTCCTCCCCGATTATCTGGTCCCCGAAATAATCCACAATCTCCTGATAGGCGGGTTGGCTCGGGACAACCACTTCTCTGGCAAGGATGTCGAAGTCGATGATCGGGGCGCCCAGTTCCTCAAGCATGCGGGCCACGGTGGTCTTGCCGCTGGCGATCCCGCCGGTAACGCCCAAGACCAGGAGATCGCCGGTTGCCGGCAGGGAAAGATCCAAGGGGTTCTTCTCCGCCATATCTCAGGCCATCTCCCAGTTGCCCGGATTCATGATCCCGTTGGGGTCCAGAAGGCCTTTCACCTTCCGGATGAGGTCGACGGTATTGGGATCCATCTGCTTCAGCATCATCTGTTGTGCCCCCAGTTCTCCCTTCCAGATCATCCCGCCCAGATCGAGGGTGACCTGATTTGACTCATCGAGGGCCTTGCGGGTGGCCTCAATGTCTTTTTGATCGGCCCGGTTAAAGGAATAGTTGAACCCGAACATGACGCTGTGGCCCAGGAGGACCTGGTGGACATAGGAGCAGACCATCCCGTACTTGTGGGAGATTTCAATCCCCTTCCGCCATGCGGCCGGGACCTTGTCGATGGGGAGGATGGCGCCGGTATACTCGAAACCGCCCCCCTTTCTGAAGTCCGCGGCCAGGGCCGCCAGGGGAGGGACATCCAGGAACCGCTTGTTTAAGGCCGGATGGAGGTCTTCCACAAAGGTGAATTTGCCCCCTCCCTTGAACTCCCGAAACAGCCGTTTGAAGGCCTTCTTTTTTAACTCGAGTTCCTCTTCCATATGGGCTGAGACGATGATGATGAAAAAGACATGGTTCATCCAGTCGGGCTTTTCCTGGCTGATGAGAAAAAAATCTTCCAGCAAATCGAGTTGGGTCGCCTCAAAGATACCTTCTGAGATGAGGTCCACATCATCGGTGTAAAAGGCGAGGACCTCTCGAAAGGCCGGCTTGGGAAAGAGCTTGAGCGATAGCTTGGTGACGATGCCGGTGGTGCCGAACCATCCGATGAAGAGTCCGGGGAGGTCCGGCAGGGGCC
>JAWOIH010000155.1:0-3560 GCA_046484725.1 Candidatus Desulfacyla sp.
GTTTCAGCAGTTCAATCTCATCAAGGGCATTACCGCCCTCGAGAATGTGATGATTCCGGCTTACCCGAAGGGCGAGAAGCATGCCTCTTTAAAAAATCGGGCCATGGATCTGCTCGGCCTGTTGAATCTTGCGGACAAGGCGTTATCGAAGGTAGAGTGGCTTTCAGGCGGAGAGGCCCAAAGGGTCGCGATAGCCCGGGCATTGATCAACAATCCTCCCGTCATCATTGCGGATGAGCCGACCGCGCATCTGGACACCGGGCTCTCTATGGAACTTATTGAGATCATGAGGCAATTTAAAAAGGAGGGGAAAACCCTTCTCATCGCCAGCCATGACCCCCTTGTGTATGAATCCGATGTCATAGATCGAATCGTCGATATGAGAGACGGGAAGGTCGTGTCCTCAGGGGATGTTCCATGACCTTTCATCCCGGTATCCTGGCATTGCTTCTGGGTTCGGTCCTGACCACCGCCATGCTGTGCTATGCCTCATACGAAGGGGTGCGAATCATCCGGCATTGGGATATCAGCAGCGGCAGTGAGCGTCAACTGGCGCTTGAGCGAAGAACCTATCTGGTTTCAACGGTCATGAATTATGTCCTGGGCTTTCAGCTCCTTTCCCTGTTTCTGTTCATCTATACGGCCGATACCATCAGCCCTCTCTTTATCGGCGCCATGTGTGCGGCCGGAAGCCTCAAGGTGAATGGATTCGGCTATCCGGCACTCATTCTGAAGATGGCCAGCTTTCTTCTATCCGGCCTGTGGCTCATTCTCAACTTTACCGACAACAAGGCCCATGACTATCCATTGATCCGAACCAAGTACTGGCTTCTCCTTTTCATCGCCCCTTTTCTACTTGCCGAAACCATTTTGGAGGCAGGGTATCTCCTGGGCCTCAGGCCGAATATCATCACATCCTGCTGCGGAACCCTTTTTACCGCGGACGCCGAAACCGTCATATCCGACCTTCTTGCCCTTCCTCGTGAACTTGCGGAAGCAGTTTTTTTCATAAGTGCCCCAATCACAATGGCATTGGGCCTTTATGTTTACCTGAGAAGGAAAGGTGTCTATCCCTTTTCCATCGTATCATTGATTCATTTTCTCATATCTATTGTCGCACTCATTTCATTTATCAGCATTTACATCTATGAGCTGCCCACACACCACTGCCCCTTCTGCATCATACAACCGGAGTACGGATATGTGGGGTATATCCTTTATTCAGCGCTGCTTGTGAGCGTCGTCTCCGGAATGGGGACCGGCATCATCATGCCGTTCCGAACCATCGAAAGCCTCTACAACGTTATTCCAGGCATACAAAAAAGGCTCTCCCTGACATCCATTCTGTCGAACCTCGTCTTCCTCTTGGTCACAGGATACGCAATCATCTTTTCAAACCTGAGTATGGCGGCATATTAGCACTGCAGCGCAAGTTCTCGCTCACGCCGTTCGATGACATTCAGGACGGTGATTCCGTCCCTGCCCCTAAACCCGCGGTGGGAAACGTCAAGCCTGTGATCCCCCACTCGCTTTTTTGTTCCTCATTAAACCAATATCTGTTATTTTATTAGAAAATCTCAAGGATGCCCATCACGTAAGTTGTTGACAATGGGTACCTTGCCTGAACGAATCAGTCCGTTGATCATTTCCCGAACCTATCAGGAGGGAGGCCATGATCATTCGATGCTGCGGCCCAAAAGGATCCATACCGGTTTCGGGTGAGATGTACAACAAAAGGGAGCCGTACCCCCTGCATCGAGATACGCACCCAAAATGATAAGGCAATCGTTGTGGATTGAGGATCTTATCACCCTCAGGCGTCTTTCCCCGACGCTGTGACAGTGAGGCAGGTCTCATGACACAGGAGGTTCCGCCCCAAGGTGGATCCCCCTTAATTCCCCTTCGGCTGGATATGGCATACATGCTGCCTGCGGGGTGCGAACCGGTCCGGACCCTCGGAAACAGGTCTTCCTACGGACAGGGCGAGCTGCTTCAACATGCCTGCGTAGATCCATTGATGAAAAGGATATAGCCCATACCAGTAGACCATGCCCCAGAGACCCCTTGGCAAGAACCGGGAGAGGAGCTGGAGTTCCGTCCGGTCTTTTCCGAGGGGGTACACGCGAAACTCCATCACGGCCTCCCCGGGAAGCCTCATCTCCGCCAGCAGCTTCAGGTTCAACGGCGCATCCATGTCCAGGACCCGCCAGAAATCGAGGGCGTCGCCGATCATCAGTTCAGACGGATCCCGTCGACCCCGCCTCAGACCGATACCGCCGGCCAAACGGTCGAGGGCGCCGCGAACCTTCCAGAGAAAATCGGCAAAATACCACCCCGTCTCTCCCCCGATGATCCGGATGCGGTTCCAGACCTCCTGACTCGACGCCTCTATAACCGCCCGGTATCCGCACTCATAGATCGTGCCCCCCGCATAGTCCGCATCCCCGCATTGGGTCCACTCCGGCGCCTCAAGTGCGCCGGCATCCGACCAGCAGGTTTCCACGCATTGCTGCCGAACCCGCTGAAGGGCGAAGCGGATGGCCTGGCGACAGCTGATCAGCTCTTGAGGGATCAGCTCACGGATGCTCGTTTCTTTACACACCACCGGGTTTTTCAACCCATCGATGAGGGGCCGCGCGATGGATGACGGAACGGGCGTCACCAGATGGACCCACCAGGAGCTGAGACGGGGCGAGAGGGCCTTGACCGGGATAATGATGCGTCTGGAAAGTCCCGCCTCCTCTGCATAGAGTTGGATAAGCGATTCGTAGGTCAGGATATCCGGGCCGCCGATATCGAAGCGTCTTCCGGCAGTCTCTTCGCTCTCGAGACACCCTTTCAGGTAACCCAGGACGTTTCGAATGGCAATCGGCTGACAGGGGGTTCGCACCCATGCGGGCGTGGTCATGACCGGAAGGCGCTCCGTCAGATATCGGAGCATCTCAAAGGAGGCGCTCCCTGAGCCCAGGATAACCGCCGCGCGAAGAAAGGTGACCGGGACCGTGCCCGATTCCAGTATCCGGGCCACCTCGGTCCTCGAACGGAGGTGCTCGCTCAGATCCGGGCCGTCTTCCCCAAGCCCTCCCAGATAAATAAGCCTCTCGACCCGGGCCGCAGCACACGCATCCGCCATGTTGTGGGCCGCCCTGCGGTCCGCCTCGGCAAAATCCCTGGTGCGGGACGTCATGGAATGCACCAGATAAAAGGCCGCCCAACACCCAAGGGCCGCCCCTTTCAAGGAATCCGCGTCAAAAACGTCGCCCTTTATCAACTCTACATTCGGATGTCGGGCCCAGGGACGGCAGTTGAGCTTGGCCGTTGAACGACCCATGACCCTGACCCGGTATCCCGAATCGAGCAGCAGAGGAACCAGTCGGCCGCCCACATATCCGGTTGCCCCCGTAACCAAAACCGGTTCGGATCTCATCCGTCTATCCCTCCTCTGGTCTGTCGCTTGTCATAGATTGCATAGCCGCAGAACCCTCAAAAACAGATCCAGCGCAAGCGGGGAAACATTGTGACAGATTACCACACAAATGCTTTTGAACGCAAACGTAACA
>JAWOIH010000048.1:0-3210 GCA_046484725.1 Candidatus Desulfacyla sp.
GGCAATGGCCGTGAGGACTATGACCGGGGCAGAGACAATCAGAAGGATTGTGGAACTTGCAAAGTCGATGAGACGCTTTATTCTCCGGACATACTGCTTTGCAAGCAGTAAAAACCCGTCTGCAAAAAGCAACCAGTCGTTCCGGAGGTGCTCTACTGGGATAGACCCCGTCAACTCCTCATATATAGTCGGCATGTCCGGGATGGTCAGGCCATTCAGCCGGGCCCTGATGACCCGATCAACAAGGGTTTGAGGACGTTCGTGGGTAATGGCCAGGATGGCCATATCAACCTTCTGCCGAGAGGCAATTTTGATCAACTGATCGGTGGTCCCCATCACAGGGGTCAACCCCACGGTATCGCCCAACTTGGCCGGATCATCGTCTACAAATCCCACCGGCCTGTAGGGAGACTCCGGAGTATTCAACAACGAATAAAGGGCATGACCGGATCGGCCGGCGCCTATAATCAAGACATCTGTACGGCTGATTGGGGTAGACACCGCGCTGGTAAAAAGCCATCGCCATCCCGCAAGCATGAGCAGGACCAGGGCCATCTGGATGAGGAATATGCCACGGCCGAAAACCCAGTTGGGCAAAGAGTAGAAGATCACGGCCAATACAACCCCTGCACTCCCCACGGCCACACTCAATCGAACAACCACATCTTTGGTAAACCGAGC
This sequence comes from Candidatus Desulfacyla sp., assembly GCA_046484725.1. GTDB lineage: Bacteria > Desulfobacterota > DSM-4660 > Desulfatiglandales > Desulfatiglandaceae > AUK324. The sequence continues at coordinate 682 of JAWOIH010000048.1, forward strand.
CCGGTCCACATTGTAAAGATCAAAGATGTAGAGCATGGCCACATACAGGATGAGCGTAAACGTGGACGCGCCGCTATGCCGTTCGAATACCTGAATCGACTGACCCAGGCGAACCCACGTTGAAAGCTCCGTAGCCGCCAGGATCAGTACGATATCCCCAAAGAACAAAATGGAGCGTCGTTGTTTAATATACGAGAGGATACCCATTCGCTATCCCGACCGCATCTCAATCAGCTTGCCAACGGTTGAATTGATCTTTCCGCTACAGCTTCCCGAGAGATCTTAGCACCTCAGCCTTTCTTCCCTTTTTCGGAGATATCCACTCGATATCTCCTTTAAAATAGAGCGTATATAAAAGGCGCCACTGAACTGCTTTCCGTAAAGACAATGAGGGCGCCAAAAAGGAAGAGCACCAATACAATCGGAAGAAGCCAATACCGCTTCCTAAACTTCAAAAACTCCCAGAATTCACTGACAATAGATTGATTTCCCATCCTTTAGCCTCATATCATCTATTTTTATCTATCAACATCCATTTTTTACAATTATTTTGTCCAAAATTATTTTGCCGATTATGCCGTAATCCAACAACCCGATCATTTTACCACATCAGCCCTTTAATACTTTTGTCCTAAATTATTTTGCTAATATCTTTTCAAAAACCGCTCCTTCGGCTGCGCCTTCTCATCCCGGACGACCCAGTAGGAATCCGCCCCTTTATCAGGCCTCACCGGAATCGGGGCCCCGCCAAAAATCCTCTTCAGCATGGCCGAAGGGGTGATCACCAAATAATAGGCCAGCGTCAGTACCACGATCGTTATAACCTTGCCTATGAAATGTGCGATTTTCAGCCAGCCACTATAGACAGGCCTCAGCTGTTGAGGGATCAGGATAAACCCTACCCCCACAATGGACAGGGACCCAAAAAGATACATAGGTACGACTTTCCCGGTCCAAACACCCAATCCGCACAGGCATCCAAAAAACAGAAAGGCAATGATGCCGAATTTCCTGATGTCGTGTTTTTCAGTCGAGTTCGAGTTCACTCCGCCAATCTTTCCCTTCTTTCCATCGGGGTTGTTCCTCTTTGTAAAGGAGGTAGTTCTCCAGCACCAGTGCATCCATCTCGGTCCGCATAAAACATCTATAGGCATCCTGGGGCGTACAGACGATCGGCTCGCCGCGCACGTTAAAACTGGTATTAACCATAACGGCACATCCGGTCAACTTTTCGAACTCGGAAATAACGTCATGATAATCCGGTTTGTCCATTTTGTTTACGGTCTGAAGCCGGGCCGAATAGTCGAGATGCGTAACGGCCGGGATGTCGCTTCTCTTGACCTTCAAACGTTCCAACATCGGCATACCATCTCTTGATGGCTGAGGAAGACGTCTTTTCTCCTGCACATTGGCGACCAGCAACATATAAGGACTTGGAACCGTTATGTCAAAATATTCAGATGCCTTTTCCTCTAACACCGTAGGGGCGAATGGTCTGAAAGATTCTCGATGCTTTATTTTGAGGTTCATCACGGTTTGCGTGTCCCCCCGCCTGGGATCGCCGAGGATGCTCCTCGCCCCCAGCGCCCTGGGTCCGAATTCCATACGACCCGCCAGGTACCCCACAATCTTGCCTTCAGCGATGAGACCGGCAACGACCCCGGCCCTTTCGCCCCCTGCCAGCGCATGAAACGGGTAGCCGCTGCTGGTGAGAAAACCCTTGATGTACTCATCTGAAAAGGCAGGCCCCAGGTAAGACCCTCTCTGGTTATCCCGCCCGGCCGGAGGGATCCGTTCTTTTTCCAGATAACGGTGCCAGACGGATAAGGCCGCGCCCAGCGCCCCTCCGGCATCGCCCGCAGCAGGCTGGATCCAGATATTCTCAAAAGGGCCTTCCCGCAGAACCCTCCCGTTTGCCACGCAGTTAAGGGCCACCCCGCCTGCAAGACAAAGGTTTCTTTGAGACGTTTCCCTGTGAACGGTTCTGACCATCCTGAGTACAACCTCTTCGGTCACGACCTGTATGCTCGCTGCGATGTCCATCTCCCTTTGGGTAATTTCCGTTTCAGGCCTTCGCGGGGGGCCGCCAAAAAGCTTCGAAAATCGTCTATTGGTCATCCGCAGGCCCCCTAAGAAGTCGAAAAAGGAGAGATCCAGGCGGATGGAACCGTCCTCTTTCACGTCTATCAACTCAGAGAGGATGATATCTTTGTACCGGGGGACGCCATATGGGGCCAGCCCCATGAGCTTGTATTCCCCTGAATTGACCTTGAAGCCTGTGAAATAGGTAAAGGCGGAATATAGCAGCCCTAACGAATCCGGGAAATGCAGCTCTTTGAGAAGCGTCATTTCACGGCCCTTTCCAAACCCATAGCTAGCGGTGGCCCACTCTCCTACACCGTCAATGGTCAATATGGCGGCCTCCTCAAAGGGAGAAGGGTAAAAGGCGGAGGCCGCGTGGGCCTCGTGATGCTCGGTGAAAAGGACATCCCCTTCATACCCGATTTCTTTTTGGACAACCTTTGCGAT
>JAWOIH010000096.1:0-2680 GCA_046484725.1 Candidatus Desulfacyla sp.
CCCCGCCTCACCGGCCCTTGCCGCCTCGACCGCGGCATTCAAGGCCAGCAGATTGGTCTGAAAAGCGATCTCGTCGATGGTCTTGACAATCTTGGATGTCTCTTCGCTCGCACGGGAGATCTCTTCCATAGAACCGGTCAGGTGGTTCATAGAGGTGTTTGCTTGCCCCACTACCTGATTGGCCTCCTTCATGAGACCGTCCGCCTGGTTGGCATGGTCCGCATTCTGCCTGGTCATGGATGATATCTCCTCCAGGGACGACGAGGTCTCCTCTATAGCGGCCGCCTGCTCAGCCGAGCCTTCGGCCAGAGACTGGCTGGAGGCCGAGACCTGCCCGGATGCAGCCGCCACCTGATCGGCCCCGGAGGTAAGCCCTTCGGTTATCCGGTTGATAGGGTTGACAATGCTGCGCCGTGTAAAGAAAAAAGAGGCGATGAGGGCAAGAATGACAATCGCCAAGGTGACGGCTCCTATCAACCACAATATCCGCTTGATGTTATCCATAATCTCTGATTTCTGTTTTTCGATTTGCAGGTTCAGTTTTTCCTGGGCCGTTTTCACCTCCCCATCCAGCAGCGCCTTCCTGGCCTGCGCAGCTGTCTCGATGTCATCAATATAGAGACCTGTACCAATAACCCATCCCCATTCTTTGAAAAGCATGACAAATGAGAGTTTCGGTTGAGGTTTATCCGCTCCGTACTTCGGCCAGTAATAATCTACAAACCCCTCCCCCTTATCGCGACAGACCTTCACAAACTCCACAAAGAGCTTTTTCCCGTTGGGGTCCTGGTTTTCTGAGAGATCTTTGCCGTTTAACTCAGGCTTGTATGGGTGCATGATCATGGTGGGGTGCATGTCGTTGATCCAGAAATAGTCTTCATTCGCAGGACCGAAACGAAGGGCCTCGATGATTTGCGCAGATTCGGATTTCAGTTTTGCCTCGGCTACCTCCAGGTATACACCTGACCCGATAACCCAATTCCAGGCCTTAAACAACTTGACAAAAGAAAGTTTCGGTTGAGGTTTATCCGCTCCGTACTTCGGCCAGTGATAGTCTACAAACCCCTCCCCCTTATCGCGGCAGACCTTCACAAACTCCACAAAGAGCTTTTTCCCATTGGGGTCCTGGTTCCCGGAGAGATCCTTGCCGTCCAGTTCAGGATTGTATGGATGCATAATCATGGTCGGGCGCATATCGTTAATCCAGAAATAGTCCTTATTCTCAGGACCGTACCTGAGGGCCTTTATCAGATTAATGGCCTTTTCCTGCCTTTCTTCGAGACTCAGCCCCTCCTGTTTCTCAACGGCTTCCAGTATCCCGTAGGCCGTATTTACTGCATTCTGAAGTTGCCTCTGATAAACCCGCGCAAGTCTCTCAGTGTCATGCGCATCCTTGTATGCCTTTTCCAGAACGCCCATGACAGTCTGAACCTCGGACTTCAGATATTCCTTTTTTGTCTCCAGGCTATCCTCCCGATACTTTTCAAGCGTCGCCTTTCCCGAGGCCTCCATTGAGGCTATGTTGGCAGCGCCTAACGTTTCAATGTTGACAATGGCCATCTCCCCGCTCTTGTTTAATTGCCAAACGGCCATCAGGCCCACCACGCCAGCGGTCAGGACAAGGGCGATGGAAATCAACAACATTATTTTTGTACTGATTTTCATGAGGTTATTCTCCTTTTCTTTTCAAGAAGGTTCAATAATTCGCTTGATTTTTTCCATGTTGCCATAGCTTAACCCGGGTAAACCGGGAAAAGTGAACTGTGGTTTCCACTGTCCTGGGAACGCCCGAACCTATCTGGTTCCGAGTATCAGATGAGGGAAGATGAAAACTTAGATAAACCCGCTTGAAGAAACAGCATAACCATTCAGTCTTCGGAGCCTTTTCTTCCACTGAGTTCCCGGGGGTCTTGAAGAAAATTTCCCGGCCCTGTCACAGAGTGCAATTGGTAGCTTTCTGAACATGATCGACGTTCCTCCCTGTCCATTCTTTGCGGCACGCCTTAATGACCGGCACGAACAAAATCGGCCGCCACGAGTCGCAACAATACCAGGGTATCTGAAGGGCTCGTGGCCCTTACACTCAGCTTCAGCTATTAAGAGATGGTAACTTTCCTTTTTTCACCACCTTATTAAAGGGCCATCGAATATGGTGTATGGGCATGATGGTAAGCACAATGCAGTAAGCGTGCCAGAGTGATTAGCAAAGAAATAACGGTGCAATTCAGGCGGGTTGGGCATCCCGCTCAAGAAACCGGCATCATCAAGCGAAAGGGTCGCTGGCCAGAGATCAGCTACCCGTCAAACTCTTGACTCCTACAGAAAAACCCGGTTCCGACCTCAAAATGAGAGACGATTGCAGGCGAGCTTCATATCGAGATCTTCATCCCAAAAAATTCCCATCCTTCTGGCACATATGGAATCAAACGCATAGGATTCCGATCATATGCAAAAAGGCTCAATATATAAAAAAAACGGGCACGTTAGCTAAAGCCAACCTACCCGTTTTAATGACTTTTTTCTGGTCGGGACGCGGGGATTTGAACCCCGGATTACCTATTTGAAATCAACGGGTTGCAGGGTAGGTGATACGGGAGTGATACGATCCGCATGGCGCAGGATATTTCTGAACATGCAGACATCCGGACCATGGAGTGTACGCGCATTATCCTGGTCGATG
>JAWOIH010000169.1:0-5144 GCA_046484725.1 Candidatus Desulfacyla sp.
CTTTTTTTCTTTATCATAACTCATCCCACGTTTGAAGGCTTCCTTATTGATTTCAAGTGTATTGTGCGGGACGTTATCTGAGATTGCCTTGAGCAGAGAGGATTCTTTGATTCTGTGCGATATCAACCCATACAGTGCGCCTAAAGCAACCGCATTTTGATATCTCACGCCCCCTATCCCATAAGCTATCTCCATGCAGGGAACGCTGTGCACCCTGTATTTACCTTGATCCCTTACAGCCTTGACAGATCCGGGATCCAGTAAAAGGATGCCTCCCTCTTTGAGGTCGCTCAGGTATGTATCGAGAGCCACCTGAGAGAGGGCAACCAGAATATCCGCTTTCCGAACATTCGGGTAGTGGATTTTTCCATCGGATACCACGACCTCTGATTTGCAAGCGCCTCCACGGGACTCCGGACCATAGGATTGAGTGTTTACCGAATTCTTGCCCTCGTACAGGGAAAAGGCCTCGCCCAAAATCCTCCCGATGGTCACTACACCCTGACCCCCAAAGCCTGCAATGCGGATTTCCAACCGATCGTTTTTTTTCATCGTTTATCCATCAGATGCTCTATCAGCCCCTAATGCATGGGATGCATTTTGCCTCTTAATCGCGGTTAATAAAATACCCTTTTGGATCAAATGCCCGAAGTATCACTAGCTCCTCAAGGGACGGGGGCGGCATTTCCGTGAGTTGCGGCGAGACCTTGAGGTCCCAGCCGCAGCCCTCTTTTATTTTACTGACGATCATGCGTGAATCATGGGTGCTTGGATCAGGGAAATAGGTCGTTAGGGTGAACTCCCCATCTATCTTTTCCATGATGCCCATATCGGATACGATCACAGTCACGTTGCGTCCGGGGCAGGTGATATAGGGCACCTTCCGCACAAAGCGGTGCGGAGCCAAGGGGATTACCACGAGCACTTCGTTTGCATTGGCTGCATCATTCCCGCCGCCGGATCCGATCAGGAAATGAGTGTCTGAAGTTCTTGTAGAATTGAGGTTGCCTTCCCTGTCAACCTGGGCCGCGGATAAAATGCTCATGTTCTTTTTCCTGTGGTTCCCGCAGATAAATACCCCGTAAGAGTTCAGGCCTCCGGTGAGCATTTTTCCACTCAACACCGTGGGAAGGCTGAAGAGCTGTGGATCTCCCGGGCAGGGGGAAAATCCGTAAACGCCCGAGCCAAGCCAAAGATTAACAGCATGATTATCCCTTTTTAAGTCATGATAGGCCATCCATCCCGGCAAACCCGAGGTGCCCAAACCCGACAAGACGCCGTCATAGCCGTTGAGCAACACAAGTTCCTTTGTCTTTCGCGCTGCTGCAACCACCATCATCTCCCGTGAATTGTACTCGGGCCTGTAACTAATACTTTCAATATCCAAGTTGTCCGACCAGTTTATCTTGCCGGCCTTCTCGATTAAGGTAGCGGTCCTTTTGCTTCCCAGCTTTCTTAGGTAATCCTCATGGGTGGGGCAGCCCAACACCCAGAGCTTCACCCAATCGTCCATCGTTTGAGATGTCGCGGATGCCAGCCTTCTTTCCCTCGTAAAGTCATAGTCATCGACGTAGCATTGGAACCCCTTGACCCCATAGTCGCCGATCATCGCCTGGGGATGCGCCCCAAATGGCGCCAATGATACGGAAGTTACTATTCCCCCGGGGATGCTTACCAGGGCGGAGTGTTCCCGTATAAACTGGGTGGAAACAATGTTTTCGACACTTACCAGTACGCCCCCTTTACTCGCTTTTGCCCCATTGCTGTGCTCGCCGCTACTGGCAAAAGGGGCCAGAATGGTGTTGCCCTCGGGGTCGGCCGCCCAGCCATGGATGAGCGCAACATCGGGGTTGAGCGCTTTGAGCACATTGACCGGTTGGCCTTTCTCGAAAGGATTTGCTATCTGAGCAAAAGAATCCTTATTTTCCTCAGCCATAGTGCTGCCCACAATGGAGTTTGTAGGCATTACGGGCACCCCGAGGGCGCCTGCAAATAATCTCTGATTCAAACTACACAGGCTCCAGTTTTCGATGTCCAGCCTGTTCTTCTTGAATGCATCCCTAATGATTGGACTCGGACCTGTGGTGGGAAAAAATTCGGTGCACGAGGCAGCGACAACTTTTTTGGCAAGACCTGCGTGGATGAGGTTCAAGGCCTGTTCGATGACAACAAGCATCACCAAAGTGAAATGTGGCTGGGTGCCGTAGTACTGCCTGATCAGCTCGGCGGTGAAAGCATTGGCCCGCTCGCCGATATACATGGTCATCCCCGGCCTGATATTATGCTTGACGGCGTCGCTTAGGCAAACAACCTTATTTGCGCCTTCCTGTTCATCGAGGCTAAAGGTCTTATCGAAAAAGTCTTGCCATTGTCCAGGCACGCTGTGCTCCTTGCGCATGAACCCATCATTCAACAATTCTTGATGCATACAATCTTTCAACATCCGTTTGGGAATATCCCAATTCTTTAAGAATGCTTTCTGTGTCCTGCCCCGGCTCGGGTGCGGAGTTTTTAACCTGCGGTGAGGTTTCAGAAAGCTTTATAGGACAAGCAATCTGCTTGAAGGTTCCCACTCCCGGCGTCGTTACATCCACGAACATTTCTCTGTGATTAATCTGCGTATCTGAGACGACATCATCGAACCGGCTCACCGTGTTGGCCGACACATCCTGGAGCTCCTCCATCCATTCATTCCTGTTTTTGCTGCGGAAGATGCGGCCGAGCACGGCAATGACCTCCTCCAATTTTTCGCCTTCAGGATTCTGAAAAGGGATGAGGTCCTCCCTGCCCAGCTTTCGGCACAACTTCCCCCATAGATGAGGTTCCCGGAGCGCCAAACAAAGATATTTGTCGTCTTTAGTCCTATAAATGTTATATGCGGGTCGCTTTCCGTCCAAGAGGACTTCCCCTTTTTCCGGCTGGACTTGTCCGTCCTCAAAGTAGCGTATCAGGGGCCCTATGAGCCATGATAAAGCCGCATCCACCATGGCAATGTCGACAAATTGACCGCGTCCGCTTTTTTCCCTGGCGATTAGGGAAAGCAGTATTCCAATAGTTGCATACATGGCGCCCGCAAGATCCGCGATTTTGAGGCCGGGCATTATGGGGGGAAATCCACCCCCGTTAAGCACGCTAAGAACGCCGGATGCTGCTGCAAATGTCGCATCATGGCCGGGAAAAGCGCTGTAGGGCCCATCCTGCCCGTAGCCCGTGACAGCGCAGTAGATAATCTTAGGATGAAGTTGTCTTACCGTGTCATAATCAACCCCTAGGCGTTTCATGCTGCCCGGCCTGTTCCCCTCTATAACAACATCGGATTTCTTGGCAAGGCGATAAAATATCTCACGCCCTTCGTCGGATTTGAGGTTCAGGACGAGGCTCCGCTTGCTTCGATCGAAGGCGTTCACCGCCCGCCACCTTTTCATATCTTTAGCAGAAGGATCCTTGCCGCCATGATATACCCTGTATACATTTTCCCTTACGCCGTGTCGTTCAATTTTTATCACATCGGCGCCCATTTCTGCCAGCAATAGCGTGGGGATTTGGCCCGGTATGAAATTGGTGAAATCTAAGATTCGAACGCCTTCCAAGGGTAACGCCATATATCCTATACCTCCTGCTTGACTTTTCCTATCAGTTTAGAGCCATGAAACCACGATCCTATTTTCATTCATCACAAAAATCGGTTTCGGGATCGAGGGTTGGGAAATGGACATTCCCGGTTGCGGTGCATTTCAGCCCTGAAGCAGGACAGGAAAAAGGTCAAAATCTTGCAGCAAGCGCAGCATTTGAAGGGGAATGGCCGGAATCTTTTGACCCGGGTCTGTTGTTCGTTCCGGTCCTTGAGGGTGGAGAAAATGAATGAAGAATTACCGGGCGGTGATTTCGTGTATTCATGGCGCCTCTGAAAGGATGTGGGCGGAGTCTCTGTATTCGACTAAAATCAGCTTATATCAGAGTGTGCTTGCCGGACGATATTCCCCAAATACGCTCCGCAGTACCCCGCAGATTTCACCCAAAGTGGCGTAGGCCTTTACCGCTTCAATAAAGTATGGCATGAGATTTTCTTGTCCCTCTGCAGCCTTGCGCACCGCCGCTAAAGTGGATCGAACTTTATCCTGATCCCTGCGGTTCTTCACCTCCGAAAGTTTCTCTATTTGTGTCTGTGTCTTTCTCGGCTCGGGTTTAAAGATAGCTATCTCCCTGTCCTCCTTGGTCTTGAATTCGTTCATCCCAACGATTATCCTTTTTTTCTCCTCCATCTCTTTTTGTAAAGAATAGGCCTTGGCTTCGATCTCTTTTTGTATAAAGCCCTTTTCTATGGCGCCTATCGCTCCCCCCATAGAGTCGATTTTTTCTATCAGCGCTTTGATCTCGTGTTCCATTTTTTTCGTAAGGGACTCTACATAATAGGAACCGCCCAGAGGGTCCACAGTATCCGTTACCCCGGTTTCATGCTGCAAAATTTGTTGCGTTCTGAGGCTCAACCTCACCGATTTTTCGGTTGGAATCGCCAGGGCCTCATCAAAAGAGCACAAAGCAAGAGATTGTGCTCCTCCGAGCACTGCGGCCAAAGCCTGATAAGCTGCTCGGACAATATTGTTCTCCGGTTGCTGCGCTGTGAGGCTTACTCCCGATGTATGGGTATGGAAGCGAAGCATCCATGAGCGCGGATCTCTGGCGTTGCATCGATAACGCAGAATATCGGCCCAGACCTTCCTGGCGGCTCGATACTTAGCCACCTCTTCGAAAAGCTTGTTATGGGTATTGAATATCCAACTTATCCGAGGGGCAAAGGAATCTATGTCCAATCCTGCCTGAAGCGCAGCGTCAATATAGGCGATGGCATTGGAAAAACTGAAGGCAATCTCCTGCACGGCTGTGCAGCCTGCCTCCCGGAGGTGATACCCCGCCACGTTTATGGTATTCCAAAGAGGAACATGTTTACTGCAAAAACCAATGGTATCCGTGATGAGCTTAATCGAAGGCCTGGGAGGGAAAATGTAGGTCCCCCTCACCGTGTATTCCTTTAAAATATCGTTTTGAATGGTCCCACGAAGCTTTTCTAAAGAAATGCCTTGTTTTTCAGCCATGGCAATATACATAGCCAATAAAATGGCCGCGGGAGCGTTAATGGTCATGGA
>JAWOIH010000203.1:0-3016 GCA_046484725.1 Candidatus Desulfacyla sp.
AAACAGGATTGCAAATCTCAGAAGGACGCCGGACTCCAGAAGGATGTCCCTGACCCCCAAGCCTCGAATCATGACATCATGGTAACCGTCCAGGGCCCAGGCATGGGGAGTAAACCGGGAAAGCAGTTGAAGACCCTGGGGCATTATGAAACTGGGGACCATCATGCCTCCCAGGGCCGACAGGCTCACGGCAAGGAGCACCGAAAGGCCGTTCACCTGAGCCTCGGTGCGGCCGATGGCGGCGACCAGGAGACCAAGCCCGTTGGCAGAGGCCGCCAGCGCAAGAGACACTACGATGAGTGCGGGGATGCTGCCCAGCCTCACCTGGAATATCGCCACGCCCACCGTAAACATGAGTCCGATCTGGACCAGGTTGACCAGGTAATAGGGAATCAGCTTGCCTGCGAGCAGGCCGGTCTTGCGCATCGGGGCCGTGAGGATCCTTCGAAACGTCCCTTCCTGCTTTTCTCTAAGAAAACCGGAAGCCAGGGTGAGGACGATGAAAAACACGCCGAAGATGGTGTATCCCGGGATGTGCTGCTCGGTGGCCGTAGGTCTCGTTTCGGGGTTTGAACCGCCTGTCATCCGGATCTCTGGCAAGGCGGGGCCAGGTTCAAGGGCTTCTGCACCCATCATCTCAATAACCGGCTGCAGGCGGGTGAGCAGGACCCGACGCTGGATCACGCCCTGGACCGTTCCGTGAATAGATGACAGGAGTTGACGATTCAGGGCCGGGTCTGCCATCAGGGCCACCGATGGAGGCGTGTTCGCTAAATCACGGAACGACTTATCGAAATCCCCGGAAAAACCCTCCTCGAAATAAAGGGCCAAGGAAAAGCGGCCCTTTTTAATGAGGGCTTCAGCCCTTTCCATGGTCAATGGCTCGCCATTCAGGGACTCCACCATGGCAAGACCTTCCATATTCTCGAGATCTGAAAGGATTCCCGCTGCCTCATTTCCTTTGTCCCTGTTAACCACCAGGATCTCGACAGGCTGGTCCCTGCTTCCGGTCTGGTAAACCCCTTGAAGAGCCCAGCTCATCACGAGTATAAAAAAGAGGGGCATAGCAAAGAGGAGAGCCAGGGCCTCCCGGTCCCGCCAAAGCACCCTCAGTTCTTTCTCCGTAAGGGCCAGGATCTGGTAAATCAAATGGTTCATCCTTCGAAAGAGACGTGCTTATCTTCGGCCGGGTCTCGAAGGCGCCGGCCGGTCAGATGAATGAAGACGCTCTCCAGATTTGGTTCCAGGATATTCAAGGACCGGATCCCGACTTCCCGCGTCTCCTCCAGGGCCATAAGTGCCCGAACCACCTTCTCCGGTTCCCGGGTCTTCAGATACCAGTGCCTTTCACGGCCGTCCAGGCCCTGCACCGTGTCAAGCCGCGCCATCCGCTCTTTCCATGCCTTTCCCACAACCGCCTTGAACTCCACCCGGACAAGACCTTCTCCGAACCGGCGAATCAGGGCTGAGGGTGTATCCACGGTGAGAATCCGACCATGATCCATGATGGCGACCCGGCTACACAGGCGCTGGGCCTCTTCCATATTGTTGGTCGTGCAGAGGACCGTTACTCCCTGCCTGTTCAGCCGATCCAGAGTAAGGTAAAGGGAGTTCCTGCTGTGCGCATCGATGCCTACGGTGGGCTCGTCGAGGATCAGCATTCGGGGCTCATGGATAAGCCCGATGGCGATATTGAGACGCCGCATCATCCCGTTCGAAAAGGCGGCCACGGTCTGATGGGCCCGGTCCTCGAGTTCTGCGATTTCCAAGACCTCCCGAATCCTCGTTTTGAGCCGTGCTCCGCGAAGTCCGTAGAGTCTTCCAAAAAATTGAAGGTTTTCGACGGCATTGAGCGTTGGGTAGAACGCAAACTCCTGGGGAACGAAACCCATCCGGGACTTTACGTCGACAGGATTGGAGGAGATGGATAGCCCGTCCACCAGGATTCGGCCCCCCGAAGGTGCTGTCAATCCGGTCAGCATGGCTATGGTGGTTGTCTTGCCGGCGCCGTTAGGACCCAGCAGTCCGAAAAACTCGCCTTCCAGGATCTCCAGGCTGATGCCGCAGACAGCCTGTGTCCCGGAGTAGTTTTTATGAAGGTCCTCTATGGCGATGGCGATATTGTCCATGACGGGCGACTATGGCGGGGATCCTTTCCTTGCAAGGATTCGTCTGAACCGCTGCCTGTTGTATCTCTGGACCATGATCAAAGGCACGTTTTCGGCAAGGGCATAGGCGATCATGATCCAACCCACCCAGATTTTGTTCCAGAAAAAGAAAAGCGGTGCAAATAAAAGGATGATCCAGTGGGTCAACTCCGCCCGGCACGTCTCCACCAGGAAGTCTCTAAGGTAGCCCACATTTCTCTGCTGGAGGCGCTTTTTCGGAAATCCCCGGTCTTTGGTCCATTCCGCTCCGTCGGGCACGTGGTGTTTCCACGACCTGATGCGCGCAAAACGTTCATAGAACCGACCCCCCTTTTCCCAGAAATGGGGGCTGTAGAGTGGTCCGGTGGGATTGAAACGGGATCTTGGGACCCTGACCATGATTGCCACTACTGCGAGGTGAATTATTAGCCACGCAATGATGTCCAGTATGATCGTCCAGAAGGTAGGGAGATGAACAAGCCTCATGGTCGCGGCATTCCTCCTCCGTCTGTTTTAACGAGGCGCCCTTTCCAGCGGGCCTTTCTCAGGAAAACGGTTTTGAATAGGGAGATAAAAAAAACGAGCACGAAAAACAATACCGGCACTGGAAACAGGGCGGCCGGCCAAACCGAGAAATTGCCGATGCGGGACAGCATCCAATAAAACTGCACGGCATAGAGAAAATAGAGCCATGCCCATACGGCAGAGAGACCCCAGTCCCCCAATAAAGCGGACTGTACCAGATGTCTTGTCAGGGAGACGCTCCCGAACACCCAGCAAACTATCATCAGAAAGTTGATCCAGGAGATGGAGCGGGCCCCGATGCCGAAGCTCTTGGTGAAACCCTCCACCATGGAACGAAAGCCGTC
>JAWOIH010000372.1:0-8146 GCA_046484725.1 Candidatus Desulfacyla sp.
CTGGGCCGCGGGAAGGAGGTTCAACCTCCCCTGAAGGGCCCGCCGCAGCATGGTCCCGGGGACCAATATCCTGTTGATCTCATTGGTCCCTTCCCAGATCCTGTTGATCCTGGAATCCCTGTAATACCGCTCAGCAGGGTATTCTGCGCAGAATCCATACCCCCCTAAGATCTGGACATACTCATCCACGCAATAGTCGAGGGCCTCGGAACCATAGACCTTGGTAATGGAACATTCAGCCGCATATTCCTCGATCGCCTTGGCGTTCTCCGCACCGCTTTTTTTGGCCGCTCCATCCAGCAGACCCAGCCTGTTGTCGAACATGCCGGCCAGACGGTACATCATGCTGTCGCTCATATAGGTTTTGACGGCCATATTGGCCAGTTTGGTCCTGATCATGCCGAATGTGCTGATCGGAACCTTAAACTGGAGCCGGCCGTTGGCGTATTTCACCGCCTCTGTGATACAGGCCTTGCACCCCCCTACTGCCGAGGCGCCCAATTTCCACCGGCCGATGTTGAGGATATTGAAGGCGATCTTGTGGCCCTTCCCCACCTCATACAGGACATTTTCCACCGGAATCTGGGCGTCTTCGAGAATGACCGGCCGTGTGGAGGACCCGTGCATCCCCATCTTTTTCTCTTCCTTGCCCGTGGAAACACCGGGAAAATCCTTTTCCACAATAAAACCGGTAAACTGCTCGCCGTTCACCTTGGCATAGACGATGAAGCTGCTGGCCCATCCTGCGTTGGTGATAAACATCTTCTCTCCGTTCAGGACGTAGGTTTTCCCATCCTCGGAGAGGACCGCCTTGGTCTTGGCGTTCAGGGCGTCCGTGCCCGCCCCCGGTTCGGTGAGGCAATAGGCCCCGCACCATTCGCCCGAGGCCAGTTTGGGCAGATACTTCTCTTTTTGCGCGTCATTACCGAAATAGACGATCGGGAGACTGCCGATCCCGGTGTGGGCCCCGTACACGACCCCGAAAGAAGCGGCCGTACCCATGGCCTCCGCCACGAGGGTCGTGCTCACCTTGTCCAGGCCGAGTCCGCCGTACTCTTCGGGGACGTCCGTTCCGAGGAGTCCCAACTCTCCCGCCTTGGCCAGGAGAGAAAGGACCAGGTCATGATCCTTCTCTTCCAGCTTATCGACAATGGGCTGGATCTCTTTTTCTATAAAGCCTTTGGCCGTCTCAAGGATCATCTTGTGTTCATCGGTGAAATCCTCAGGGGTAAATACCTCATCAGGGGCCGCATCCGTGATCAAAAACTCCCCCCCTGCAAAAATCTTCTCATTTCCCATTGATTTTCTCCTTTCTCAGGTTTCTCACAGAGCCCTCAAAGGGCACAGAGACAATCTATAAAGATTATTGACTGCATGTTTGTATTCTTTGCGAAGAATCTCGTCTTTTTTCCAATCGACAATCTTCAATCATCAATCGACAATTTGGTTCAGTAGTCTTCCACCTCGAGGATGGCCGCAGCGCCCATGCCGAAACCGATGCACATGGAGACCAGTCCCCACCTCAACTTTCGCGCCTGCATTTCATAGATCAACTGGGTGGTCAGTTTGGACCCCGTGCATCCCAGGGGATGTCCCAGGGCAACGGCCCCGCCGTTCACGTTGGTGATCTCTTCATTGATCCCCAGCTTCTTGATGCAGTAAATAGCCTGGGCTGCGAAGGCCTCGTTCAACTCGATCAAGTCAATCTGATCGAGGCTCATGCCGGAAATCTTGAGGACCTTCGGGATGGCCACTGCAGGTCCCACCCCCATGTATTCGGGTTCGCACCCCTCCACCGCATGCCACCTGAAGGTGGCCATCGGCTTCAGTACCAGTTCCCTGGCCTTCTCCTTGGACATGAGCACCACCCCGGCGGCCGCATCGCTGGTCTGGGATGAATTGCCGGCGGTGACGCTCCCGTTCGGCTTGAAGGCAGCCGGAATCTTGGAGATACTCTCCTTCGTCGTCCCCGGCCGCATCCCTTCGTCCGTGTCAAAGATAAAATCCTCATATTGAAAATGCCCGTTGGGGAGCTGTTTCTGCCGTTTCACGGTCAACGGAACAATCTGGCTCTTGAATTTCCCCGCCTTGATGGCGGCCTCGGCCTTCTGCTGGCTTCTGGCCCCGAATTCATCCTGTTCATCCCTGCCGACATTGAACCTTTCGGCAACGTTTTCCGCGGTAAGCCCCATGCCGGTAAAGGCCCCCGGCCGCGTGTCCACCAGTGCCGGGTTGGGGTACATCATGCTCCCGCCCATGGGGATCTGGCTCATGGATTCCACGCCGCCGGCGATCACCACATCGGCGTACCCGCACATGATTTTCTCGGCCCCGATGGCAATGGACTGGAGACCGGAAGAACAGAACCGGTTCACGGTCATTCCGGGGATACGGTCTGGCCAGTGCATGGACATCACCAGGACCCTTCCCAGATTCAGGCCCTGCACCGCCTCCGGAAAGGTGCATCCGATAATCACATCATCAATGAGCATGGGATCCAGGTCTCCGGCCCGGTTCAGGAGATCGCCTAAGACAGCGCATCCCATGGTCTCGGGCCGGGTATCTTTTAATATACCTCGAGGGGCCTTTCCGACTGCCGTCCTGCAGGCGGCAACAATTACGGCTTCCTTCATCATTTCATCCTCCACATTTAGTCAAACGGTTAGATTGCTGAGTCGTTGAATTGGCGTATGTTTCAATTTGACTACGCAACGAATGGCCCACCCAACGCTATTTCTCAGTTCCGGAGCGGCTTGCCCGTGGTCAGCATGTGCTGCATCCTGGCCTGGGTCTTTGGGTCGCCGCAAAGGCTTAAGAAGGCCTCTCTCTCCAGATCCAGCAGGTATTGCTCGGTGACCTTGGTGTCAGCCAGGACATTGCCGCCGCACAGGACATATGCCACCTTGGTGGAAACCGTTACATCGTGATCCGTAATGAAGCGGGATTCGTGCATGGTCCAGAGGGCGAGTTTGATCATGGCCAAGGTGTTTTCACCGGGGACCCGTATATCGTCCCTGGGCCTTGGCGGCACGTACCCTTCCATATTCATGGCCAGCACGGTCTTTTTGGCGTCTTCCATCTGGTAATCCCGGTTGACGGTCATCTTATCGGTCGGCCTCAGATAGCCCAGCTTGACCGCCTCCTGTCCGGAGGTGGCCACCTTGGCCATGGCGATGGTCTCAAAGGCCCTGGCAATGAAGGGCATCATTTCAATCTGCTTGGGGTAAATCCCTCCCCTCGGCACCTCAAAGAGATGGTCTGTATTGCGGATCACCATCTCCTTGCATCCGCCGCCGGCCGGTATGACCCCGACCCCCACTTCCACAAGGCCCATGTAGGTCTCTGCGGCATACCGTACCCGGTCCGCGGCCAGGCAGACCTCGCAGCCGCCCCCCAGGGCCATTCCCGCGGGGGCCGCAACCACCGGTTTATCCAGATATTTGAGCCGCATCAAGGCGTCCTGCAATGCCTTGACGGACCAGTCCAAATCGTCCCACTCCTCTTCCTGGGCCGCAAAGAGGACCATGGCCAGATTGGCGCCGACCGAAAAATTTTCACCGTGGTTCGCGATAATCATGCCATCGAAATCCCTGCTCACGATCTCCGCGGACTTTTGGAGCATGGCGATGATATCCTCGCCGATGGCATTCATCTTGGCATGGAATTCCAGGCAGGCCACGCCGTCGCCCATGTCGATAAGGGACGCCCCCGCGTTGGCCGCCACCTCCTTATTCTGCTGCTTGAGCGACGGGAGAAGGATAATCCCCGGTTTCGCCGGGATCTCACGGTAATCCTTGGCTGCCATATCATAATAATAGCGTTTGCCGGCCTCCTCCTTGTAAAACGAGGCCTTTCCGGCCGCCAGCATCTCCGCCACCCAGCCAGGGATCTCATAACCCGCCTCTTTCATCTTGGACACTGATTTTTCCAGCCCGAGGGCGTCCCACGTCTCGAACGGGCCCAATTTTCGGGCAAAGCCCCACTTCATGGCATTGTCCACATTGAGGATGTCGTCCGCGATCTCGGGGATCCGGTTAGCAGAATAGATGAGGGTCTCGCTTGTGGTCCTGAAGGTGAATTCGCCGGCCTGGTCCTTGGCGTAAAAAAGTGCTTTGATCTTTCCGCCGGTCCCTGGGGCGTTCTTGGCCGCCTCCAGCGACGCGAATTTCACCTTCTCCTGCGGCGTATGTTCCAGTGTGTTAGTGTCGAGCGAGAGGATCACCTTCTTCCCGTCGCTGTCCTTGGTTTTCTTGTAAAAGCCCTGTTTGGTCTTGTTGCCCAGGAGCTTCTTCTCAAGCATCTTGAAAACAAAGTCAGGCGCCTTGAACACCTCGCGCTTTTCATCGTTGGGGGCACCATCATACACATTGTCCGCCACGTGAAGGAGGGTGTCCAGGCCCACCAGGTCGGCTGTCCTGAAGGAGGGCATGCGGTTGCCCACCACCGACCCAGTCAGCTTGTCCACGGCCTCGATCGTAAGCCCCAGG
This sequence comes from Candidatus Desulfacyla sp., assembly GCA_046484725.1. Classification (GTDB taxonomy): domain Bacteria; phylum Desulfobacterota; class DSM-4660; order Desulfatiglandales; family Desulfatiglandaceae; genus AUK324. The sequence goes on from JAWOIH010000372.1 coordinate 4,488, forward strand.
TCCGTCATATTCTTGATGACCGAGAACATGCTGAACGTCCCGATGCGGTTGGCCACGAAATTGGGGGTATCCTTGGCGTAGACGATCCCCTTGCCCATCACCCTTTCACAGGCATCGGCCAGGATCTCAATTACCTCGGGCAGGGTATCGGGTCCGGGGACGATCTCCAGGAGCTTCATGTACCTCGGGGGGTTGAAAAAATGGGTAATGGCGAAGTATTTGCGGAAGGCCTCTGACCGTCCCTTGCACATCTCTTTGGCAGGTATCCCGGAGGTATTGGAGCTGATGAGGGTCCCGGGCGTCAAAACGGTTTCGATTTTTTCAAAGACGCTCTGCTTGATGTCGAGCCTCTCCACCACCACTTCGATGATCCAGTCCACCTCCTTCAGACGCTCCAGATCGTCCGCCAGATTGCCGATGGAAATGAGCTTGGCGTTTTCAGGGATATAAAAGGATGCCGGTTTGGACTTCAGTGCGCCGGCGAGCCCATTCTGGCCGAATTTGTTTCTGAAGGCCTTGCTCTCCTCTGTAAGTCCTTTTTTCTTGTCGTCGCCCGTCAGTTCAGGCGGTACAATGTCGAGAAGAACGGTCTCGATGCCCACATTGGCCAGTTGAGCGGCGATGGTGGCCCCCATCACCCCGGCGCCGATGACTCCGGCCCTTTTTATTTTCTTATCCATAGACTCCTCCTTGTCAGTCAGTTGGTTAGATCGTGGTTAAATCGCCTCCATTTTGGATCAGGCCTATCCCTGCAAATACGGCTGCAGCCACGCCCCCGCTGTGACTGCCTATAGGTCCGCACCTGCCCGAACAACAATGCCGACATTCGTTCGGATGGTTCCCCCGGTGCAAGGGAATATGAATCCCGGAGGGATTTCGGATTAGGGTGATAGGAGCGGCAACAGCTTTGGAAGACACTCCGCTGCCCTCATCTTCCCTTTTCACTCACATCGACATCCAGAAAACATGAATGAACTGTCATTCATTTTTTTGACAATAATATGCGGACGATATGAAGTCAAGTATTTTTTTGGTAAAAACGGGCATGTCCCTTCGAATCCCCGTGCGCGTCAAGGCGAAATCATAGCGCACCGGATCGCAGGGATCGATCTCGCGGAACGCCCGGGTGATCTCGAGGGCGGTCTTCATGGTGGGGCACCGGCTTTTGGTAAAACCCAAACCCATTCCGATCCGGTGCATATGGGTATCCAGCGGGATGATCAGTTTGGAGGGCGCCACCCGGTCCCATCCCCCCGGATCCACCCTGTCCTCCCTCACCATCCAGCGGAGAAAGAGATTCAGTTTTTTGCAGGCACTCCCTTTCCGGGGTCGGGAAATCAGCGAATTGGTACGTCCCTCAAAGGGGGAGGTCAGTTCATCGACAAAGGCCGTGAGAGCCGGGAGGATCGTCTCATCCGAACTGCGGTAGTATTCCAGGAAACAGGCGCCCAAGGATCCGTATTGATCGAGTATCCGCTTCACGCCTCGAAGGAGGAGCACGACCTCCTCCCCCGAGGTAAACCGGTGCCTGAAATCGGCAAACATGGCGGATAGAAAACGGTCCGGGGTGAATCGCAGAAAGGCGGAAGGGGACAGACCCAGATCCTTCAAGACCGAGGCGACGCTCTTGAGGATCTGGGCCACCCGGCCGTAGGCGAGCGAAGATGCAATGAGACCTGCCACCTCACGGTCTTCCAGGGCCGGGTACGGGTAAAGGAATTCAAGGGGGTCTGGATGGACCCACCGGCGTGAATTGCAGAAATGGTAAAGCGCATCAAGTTGCCGTTTTACACAAAGAGCTGACATTCCGGCCCGACAACCTCGAGAAGCTCGGCAAACAACGCATTCAGGTTCACTACCCCGACGATTTTCCCTTCCCTGTGGACCAACTGCTGACGAACGTCCTCTTTAAAGATCACATAAATGGCCTGGTTGATCCGGTCATCTTCCACCAATACCGATTTTTGGACGGGCTTCATGATGTCTCGGATCTTTTTGTGGGCCTCCCGTTTTACCAAATCCTCGAAACTGGTTTGAAGCCACTTGTAGTGTTCCTGAACCTCGCCGACCTCTTCAGACACCCGCACTGCCCGGGACGACAGCATTCTGTGATAGGCCTTTGAAACCTCGGGCGCCTTGGCAGGTTCAGGGACCAGCCCTCTAATCAGATCATACATGGATATCTTGCCGACGATGGTGTTGTCGGCATCTGTCACAAAGAGGGTCCTGTGAAGTCGCCTGTTGTTCTGCCCTGTCTTCATGTTCTCATAATTCCGCCTTAAGATGCTCAAAACATCGCAAAACTGAGAATCGACATTCACCTTATCGTACTCTTCGATAGGCACCATGATATCCTTTACCCTTTTTTCTTCGGCCATGTGCTTGATTCTCCTTCCGAATAGATGAAATAGTCTCCGAACGCCCCCCCTGTCTGGGATTCGAGATTTATGCCCCGTGTTTTCAGCTACCTGAACCCGCGTTCGGTTTCAAATCAACAATCATAAATCAACAATCTAAAATAACCTAACCGGCTCTTTCAATATAAAATCCACCCCGAAATCTCAAGCTTTTTTTGAAACTCCCGATCACGCCATGGAGCCCCCATCAACGGTAATGACCTCCCCGGTCACAAAATCGGAAAGGTTTGAAGCCAGGAAGAGGACCGTTCCCACCACGTCGTTCGGTTCGGCAATCCGACCCATGGGGATAGTCCTCGTGATCTCCTGCAACAGGGATTCGTTGTCCCAGAAAGGCTGACTGAATTTCGTCCTAACCACGCAGGGAGCCACGGAATTGACGGTGATATGGTCCTGGGCCAATTCCACGGCCAGGACCCTGGTGAGCATTTCCACGCCCGCCTTTGCCACGCAATAGATCCCCATGCCCATGGACGCCTTTCGTGCAGCGATGGAGCTGATGTTGATGATCTTCCCGCGGCCGGCCTTTCTCATCAGGGGGACGGCCCCGGCAGACACCAGAAACGTCCCCTTCAGATTGGTTGTCAGAATCTTGTCCCACAGGCCTTCATCGGCCATGGACACTGAGGGCGTAAGGATATTCATGCCCACGTTATTGACGAGGATATCCAGTCTTCCGAAGTGTTCCTCCACCAACCGAAACAAGGCGGCCACCTCATCCGAGCTGCCCACATTGGCCCTGAAGGCCGCGACATCCAGCCCCTTCTGTCCCAGATCGTCGACGGCCTGATCCAGGTTGTCCTGTTTTCTCCCACAGATAATGACATGGGCGCCTTTCCCGGCCATGGCCGCGGCAATCGCCTTTCCGAGCCCCCGGCTCCCGCCCGTCACCAATGCCGCCTTTCCGGTAAGGTCCAAACTCATCTCGCTCATCATTTCCTCCTTTACTGGATGCTGGATACTCGATACTGGATACTGGTTATTGGAATCTGGATTGTGCTCGCTTTTCAACTTTAGGCATCCCGCCTTGCTGGACTCACTTTAGGCACTTCCTTCCGGCGCTCCCTTTTCCCTTGACGCCGGCCCCGATATTCCCTATGGTGTGATACAGGTTAGCAGGATTGAACCCCTTAAATTTACTTGACTTCCCATGACCACAAAACGGCTGCTCATACTCATACCGACACTCGTCATACTCTTTTTGTGCCAATCCTACCTGTGGGTCCCCACCTATGAGGAGCA
>JAWOIH010000489.1:0-5570 GCA_046484725.1 Candidatus Desulfacyla sp.
TCACTCCCCCACGGGGCCTGGCCACGCCCATCTTAACGCCGGGCAGATCGTGGCCCCAGCCATGGGGAAGGCTGACCACACCCGGCCGGATGTCCGGTGTGATTTCGACCGGGACCGCTATCCGTCCCACGCGGCTCTTTACCTCTGCCGAGGCCCCGTCTTCAAGCCCAAGACGCGAGGCGTCCTCCGGATGAATATGCAGAACGCACCGGGGGGGACCGGATACAAGGGACGGAATGTTGGCCATCCATGAGTTGTTGGTGCGAAGATGCCGACGTCCGACAAGTACCAGGCTGCCGGGCCCCGGACGATCCATTGCCTCAACAAGCCGTTGGACGTCTCGGACCATGGGGTGTGGCGCCAATTCGATCTTGCCTGAGGCGGTCCGTAATATTCCCGGGATTCGGGGCTCAAGGGATCCCAGGTCCATGCCGTGGGGATGCTGTATTAGCTTGGACAGGGACAATCCGCCGTTATTCAGGCCGAAGCCGTCACCGTAGGCCCCGGTCCGGAGCATGAAGTCGAGCATCCGATCCGGACCTCGGAGACCTTTCATGGCCTCCAATATTTCCGCCTGCCTGCCGAAAAGCGGCGTGCCCTCTTTTTTGGCCAACCCATCCACCATCATCCCGAGGATCAAATCATCCATCTGCGCGGCCTTGGCAGTAGCCCCTTGATGGCTAAAGATCATGGCCAGACGATAGAGTATTTCCCATTTGTCCATCTCGTCATCGGGTTTGGGAATGACAGGGGGCGAGTAGTTGGCAATGTTTCGTACGGATAGGTTGTAGAATGCAAAATCATATTGCGCCGTGGATAAAGGGCCGGTGGGGGGCAGAATCACATGTGCGTGCCGTGTGGAGGCATTTAGGTAAAAGTCCACCGACACCATGAAGTCCAAACCGGCCAGAGCCCGTTCTACTCGAGCCGAATTGGGCAGTGCGATGACCGGGTTGGAGGCTACCGTGATCAAGGCCCGGACTTGCCCTTGTCCTGGGGTCTCCATCTCGTCGCACATGGTACAGACCGGCAGTTCGCCCATTACCTCGTTCAGACCTTTGACCCGGCTTTTCCATCGTCCCAGGGTCCACCCCTTTCCGCCCGGGCGGTTCCGGCGCGGCATATGCGCCGGCGTGGGGAACATGGCCCCCCCAGGACGGTCCAAATTCCCGGTCAGGATGTTGACCGTGTCAATGAGCCATTGGGTGAGCGCCCCGAACTGCACGGTACTTGTGCCCATACGGCCGTACACTGCAGCAGAGGGTGCAGAGGCAAGTTCCCTCGCCGTTCGGTACACGACAGAGGGATCAATGCCCGTGCGCTTCTCCACGGCTTCAGGAGAAAACGGTGTGCAGAGCTCACGTACCGCATCCACTCCGATGATGTGATCGGAGAGCCGCCCGGGATTGACCTTACCTTCTTCAAACAAAACCCGGATCAAGGCCATGAGCAGGAACGGATCTCCTCCAGGCTTTACAGGCAGGTGCTCGTGGGCGAGCTTCGCGGTTCGACTGGTGCGAGGATCCGCAACCACCAGCTTGCCCCCCCGGCGCTTGAGGGCGCGCAACCGACCGGGCCAGTCGGGAGCCGTGGCAAGTGACCCGTTGGACTCCAGCGGGTCTGCTCCGAGTATCAGCAAAAAACGAGTGCGGTCGATGTCGGGTACCGGTATTGTGCCGGGGTGGCCGAACATCAGGCCGCTGCTGACGTGTTTGGGCATCTGGTCCACCGTGCTGGCACTGAAGATGTTCCGGCTTCGCAAGGCCTTGAACAGGGGTCTCAGGCAGAGAGCGCCGGCCATGGTATGGGAACAAGGGTTGCCTGCGTACACGCCTATGGCGTCACGACCATACCTGTCCATCAAGGTCATCAGGCCCGATTCGACTGCGGCAAATGCATCATCCCAGCCCACCTCTACCCAAGTGCCGTTCTTTTTCATCAGCGGCCGGCGAAGGCGATCGGGATCGTAATGGAGATCGGCCAGGGCCGCGCCCTTCGGACAGATATATCCTTTGCTGAACACGTCGTCCTTATCTCCTTTGACGGTTACGGCACGGCCGTCCTGGACGGTGATCTCCAACCCGCAGGTAGCTTCGCAAAGGGGACACGTTCGGTAGGCACGCCGCGATTCCTCGCTTCCATTTCCATGTCTGGTCATAAGGGTCGCACCTCGAGATATTGGGTGAGCAATGATCTGGCAATGTTTTCTTCAAGCGTGCTGTATTGTATCACGATATGCACATCTATTCCAGTTGAAGTGTTCTAAACGGCCGGATTTATATATTCATTGCTCAAGTTTCGCACCCTTCATGAGGCTGGCATTTCAATAAATTTGGCATGATACGTCCATGCGGGACGATTAAAACGCAATTTGGAAATTGCCACGGACCTGATACGTCCCGGTCTGGAACGCGAAGAGGTGCGAAACGTGAGTATCGTATTGATATATGGAGAAGTCTTTACCGTGCCTGGCAAGTGGCAGAGATGTCGATTTCTGATATTGCTGAAATAGGGTGTTATCCAGATCTTAGCCTCTTCGAGACAAGAGTCATTGCCGAGCGGATCCCAACGCCCCCGTCGCTCATCATAGCCGGAAAATGACACTCAACCTGGGTTCGATCCAGCGGTTTTCCCTCAATAAAGCGCCCCTTCTGAAAATGCGGCCTGCACGGTTTGCAGTCAGACCTATTCCGTGGTATATTCCACGCCAACGGGGTGCCGGGCATATGACCGCTGTGGCGGCCCTGGATCGCCTGTCCAAAGAACGGGTTTTCCTTCCCGCACGATCACCCGGCGCACCAACGGCCTTGACCCGGATAAACAGTGATGTATCTGGGTTAACCCGCGGTCATAAGGGACGCATCCGTGGGGCCAATTTCGGGCACACAGGGAAGAGGGGTCCATCGGGATATGATGAACCAAGGATGGGACCGCCTGATTATTGAGAAAACCCCCGTAGACTTTGGGTGGGGGGCTGATGAACGATAAATTCTGATTTGGGTGAATAACAAATGATCAAGACCACGTTTACCACCTCAACCGAAGATCGGTATTTAGAAGACTATGTCGAAGGCGATGTTCACGAGTTCGGACCTATCACCATTACTGAAAATGACATTGTCGAGTTCGGGAAGAAGTTTGATCCCCAGATCTTTCACACTGATCCAATGAAGGCCGGAGAAACGGTCTACGGGGGGTTGATTGCCAGCGGTTGGCACACTTCGAGTCTGTTTATGCGCCTCTTTGTTGAAAACTACCTGGCAGGTAAAGCCAGTCTGGGAAGCCCTGGCGTGGATGAACTCCGCTGGCTGAAACCCGTCCGGCCCGGTGACCGCCTGACGTTACGGATCACTGTCCATAAGGTGAAACCATCAACGACCAAACCGGATCGTGGCGTGTTGTTCTCATTCTGCGAAATGGTGAATCAGGAGAACGATGTCGTGTCAACCATGATGGCCCTTAATCTAATTCGGTATCGTAATAGACTCTGCACACGATAACTGACGCGGCCCAACACATCTTCTGAAAAGAGAGCTTCACCCTTTCCGTCCCGCTACCATGGTGTGTATGGCTTTATTCTTCTTGACTGACAAACCGAAAACCGATAGAGTCTGCGCTGCATAAAGCAAGTTCTGTTACCGGTTCATCTGAGAATTGCTCTGTGACCAGTGGTTGTGAGAGTGAAGGCCGATGACTTTGAAAAATCAACATCCATCATATGGCGCGTCTAAATTTCTAGGCGTGGCTTTGCTTTTGTTTGTCATCCCCGCCTGTTCTTCGGATACTCGTCCTCCTGAAACCTGCATCATAAACTACTGGGTGGCGACGAATGGCAGCGACCAGGCCAGTGGTGACTCGGATAATCCATTCCTAACCATCGAGCACGTCCGGGATGTGATCCGTGCAAATCACGATCGAGGAATTTGCACCATAAACGTTAATATAAAAGGCGGAACGTATCGGCTAAGCGGTCCCCTGATGTTCGATGCCGGAGACTCCGGCGCTCCCGATGCGGAGGTGGTTTATCAGGCCGCTCTCGGAGAAATCGTCGTGATTTCGGGTGCTCAACAAGTGAGCGGCTGGACCCTGCACGACGCCGGTCTTAACATCTGGCAGGCGCAAGTGAATACCGGCATCATGCCGCGACAACTATATGTCAATGGTCAGCGCGCCACTCGAGCTCGCACACCGGACTATCCCAATTATTACACGCCCACTTCCGCGGGATATACTTACGAATACATTTTCGGTTTTGATCCCCAGATCCCGCCGACCTGGAACAACCCAACCGCCGTCGAAGCCGTAACCGTGACGCAATGGAAAATGATGCGTTGCCCTATCGCTGAGATCAAGGATAATAGCGAGGTGATTATGGGAACCCCTTGCTGGGATAACGCCAATGTGTTTCCCTATCCCTGGAACTTCCATCTCCTCAGCTGGTGGGAAAATGCCTATGAGTTTCTGGATGAAGCGGGGGAGTGGTATCTGAACCCGGTCACGCAGACTGTTTACTACATTCCCCGCGAGGGCGAAGACATGAGCAGCGCGGACGTGGAACTGCCTGTTCTTGAAAAAGTGGTGGATGCCAATGGCGATGTTTCGCAGCCCGTGAGTTTCATACGCTTTAAAGGCCTGAGCTTCATGTATGCCACCTGGCTCGCGCCGAACAGCTCCGATGGCTACGCCCTCGATCAAAGCGGCTTTTTCCTGGCGGGATCGAATCATAAAGCCAACGTGATCGGACACGATCCCAACGCCGTGGGCATCCCGGGCAATTTGAGGTTTATCTATGCGCAGAACATTGTCTTCGAAAACAATGTGTTTGCGCATATGGGTGCGATTGCATTGAACTTCGGAACCGGCAGCCAAAACAACACAATCGTCAACAACACCTTCAGTGATATCTCCGCAGCGGCCATTCAGATCGGCGGTATCGCAGCGGAAGATCATCATCCCGAATATCCTTCCCAGCTGACGAGGGACAATCGTATCGCCAACAACCTCATCGAATATCCAGGCCAGGAGTTTTTCGACGCCCCCGGGATTTTCATCGGTTTTACCACCCGTAGCCTTGTCGAACACAATGAGATCAGGCATGTCCCCTGGGCCGGAATTGCCATCGGGTGGGGTTGGGGCCTGCTCGATCCGGGCGGTTTTGCTGGCCTGCCCAACGCAACACCTTACGAGTGGGGTTACATCGGCACGCCCTCGGCGGCACAGGGGAACAAGATCGTCCACAACAAGATCCAATACTTTTTGGAAGAACTGTGGGATGGCGGGGCCGTTTATACCACGGGCTTTCAAGGGACATCCATGGAAGACGGCCAGCTCATCGCCTGGAATGTGGCGACAGGTAAACGACCGCTTGCAGGGGGCAACACCTTCTATACCGACGGCGGCAGCCGTTTCGTGACGCTGCGTCAAAATGTCTCTTTGGATAATCCACAGGGCTTTGTAGATTTCGGCCCCTGTTTGAAGGCCTCATCCTTTGAAGATCTCTGCCTGACGACGGGCATCGTGCCATATGGGGCAGACATGGGGGGGTGTGTTCCTTACGGGGATCTGCTTTT
>JAWOIH010000305.1:0-11749 GCA_046484725.1 Candidatus Desulfacyla sp.
CGCTCCCATATGCGAGGCGGCGCCAGCATGATATAGGGACCGATTTCCCGAATATTCTCCTGAACGGTCTCCACTTTTTCCGGAAAATTGACAGTAAAAGCCTTATACAGGGACCAGTACACTCCGAATTCCTGCTCACCGATCCAGGGAAAGGGAAGAAAGGAGATATACTCGAAGCTGCTGTCGGCCGCATCCACGCTGTCCTGTGCATGGGCCACGCAGTACATGTTCTTCTGAGTAATCATGCTTCCTTTCGGAAGCCCGGTCGTTCCGGAAGTGTAATTGATCATGCCCACGTCATCGGGTGTGACTTTGCGCCACATCTCCTCAAAGAGATTCGGCTGCTTTTTCAATAAATCACGCCCCAGATTCTGAACGTCTTTGAAATACAAAAGGATTGGATCATCATAGCGCCGCATCCCCTTTGGATCATCCACAATCACCTTCTGAACAAGGGGGCATTTCTCTTTGATATCAAGTATCTTATCGGCCTGTTCCTGATCCCCGGCTACCACGAAAATGGCGTCGGAATGATTCAAAATGTATTGCACCTGATCCAGATTACTGTCCGGGTAGATGCCCACAATCGCGCCGCCAAGGGATTGAACGGCCAGTTCCGAGTACAACCCTTCGGGCCGGTTGTCCCCGGCATAAGCAAGATTGTCGCCCTGCTTAAAGCCCATGCAGTGCAGTCCCAGGGCGAGATCCTGCACGTTTTCATAATAGCCCTTCCAGGTGACCGGCTGCCAGATGCCGAACTCCTTTTCACGGATGGCCACACGGGTATCGCCATATTTCTCGGCGTTCCTGTGCAAGAGGGCTGGAAGCGTTAGAATTTCCATGCAAGCAATCTCGTCCATTCAGAGTTGCTCTGGATTCAAAGGTCCGCATTTCAGCAAAGACTTCTGATGCGTGACCCTTGAATCTCTGAACGTCTGTAAAAAGGGTTATTGAAGCCGAATCCAGTCAGTAATCGGGTCGAACTGGACGGTTTTGGAATTCCCGCGCACGATCCTTCCCACGGGGATACTGTTGTTTTTCATGGTCACCGGGGGCATGAGCCCGCCTACATTGAAATCCTTGATATTCTGAAGGGACTTGGCGAGATTTTCCCCGCTGATGGACCCGGTTTTATCTGCAAGCCGAAAGGCCTCTATGATGAGCTGTGTGCCCATGAAGACCTGCATGTAGGCCTGGGATCGGTAGGCAGCCGTTTTTGGGTGATGCTTTTCGGTCCAGGCACGAATCTTTTTGATCATGGGATATTCATCCTGGTAGTAATAGGAATAGGCGGTAACACCCACATATTCATCCGCAAATGCTCCCAGTTGGTCCAGCAGGTGTTTCTCGGTTGACCAGAAGGTTCCCATGAACTGGCACTTTAATCCGTAATCTTTGGCCTGTTTCATCACTGCGGTAATCGGTGTGGTGACAAACCCCTGGAAGATGCAATAATCCACCTTATTCTTCTTCATGTCCAGGACCTGGGTGGAAATGTCCACGCCCCCTACCTTGGCGACCTCTTCCGCAACCAGGTTCAGTCCCAGTTTCTTGCAGATCTCCCGGCCGGCCGGGATCGGTTCACGCCCGAATTCGGTGTCGCTGTAAAAAAAGGCGATATTTGCCCCGGGTTTCTGCTTGGCGATGTATTTCAGAAGGATCCCGAACTGTTCAACGTAGGTGGGTCCGGCAAGAAAGAGGTATGGGTTTTTGGCTGGGTCGGCAGCAATCTCGGCAAAGGTATAGGCGGAGTACAGGACCTTGTAACGGTCTTTGATCTCGGGACCCAGGGCCTCGGTCATGCCGGTGCTCTGCCCCCACATGGCCTGGGGTTTGTGCTGGGCGTAGAGACGCTTGAAGGCCGCAATGCCCACGTCATTCTTGTATTCCCCGTCGGCCCAGAAATACTTGATCTTTTTTCCGTTGATCCCTCCTGCCTCATTGGCCATGGCCACGGCATCTTCCATGGCATCCGCGCCGTGAATGCCTGCAAAGGCAAAGCGGCCTGTGAATGGGTGGACCCCACAGATGACGGGTTCCTCATCCTGGGCCATGGCCGTATTGATGCCAAGGCACCCCACCGTCAACATGATACAAAAAAGAAAAACGCCAAGTTTCTTTGTCATGACTCTCCCCCCTTTGCTTGATTGAATGGTTGACTCCCCCTAACTGAAAAAGACGCTGGTTCACCTCCCTTCAAGTATTTGCCAGAAATGGCCGATCCTCGACCACCCCTAATAAGAAAACGGCCACAGCCTGAAGAACACCTTGATTCGGTTCCAGATTTCAGCAAGACCGCGTGGCTCAAAAATCAGAAAAAGGACAATGAGAAGGCCAAAAACCACCTCTTTCATGGGGACAAAGATCGCTTCATGCCCAGGGGCAAAGGCCTTCACCACCTCTGACAGATAGTTGAGGAGTTCGGGCGTCAGGGTGATGAATATGGCGCCGAAGATAGAGCCCAGGACGCTCCCCAGACCCCCAACGATAATCATGGCCAGAAACTGAATGCTCAGGATGAAAGGGAAATGGTCCGGCGTCACCACCTTGAGGAAGGTCATCCAGAGGGCCCCGGCCACGCCTGCATAAAAAGAGCTGATGGCAAAGGAACTGAGTTTGTATCTGAAGAGATTGATCCCGATGATCTCTGCCGAGAGGTCCCGGTCGCGAATGGCGATGAAGGCCCTCCCGGTGCGCGTACGAATCAGGTTCCTGGCATATCCCACAGCGAGCACCACAAAAAGAAAAGTAATCCAGTAGAAATCCCTTTCGGTCTTGAATTCGAAACCGGCAATGGTGGGGGGAGGGATGTGAATGCCGGTGATTCCCTTGGTCATGGATTCCCACCGGGTAAAGATGAACTCAAAAATAAACTGGGCAGCGAGGGTGGCAATACAGAGATAGAGTCCTTTGACGCGAAGGGAAGGGATGCCGATAATCAATCCGGCCAGGGCTGCCACAAGGCCTGCACAGGGGATGGACAGCCAGAAGGAAAAGCCGAGACGGGTCACCAATATGGCCGAGGTATAGGCCCCCACGCCCAGGAAGGCGGCATGGCCCAGGGAGATCTGCCCGGTAAAGCCGGTGAGAAGGTTCAGCCCTATGGCCCCGATGATGGCAAAGCCGATCATGTTGGCTACATAGAGGAGGTAGGCGTTGGCCATGAAGGGAAAGGCCAGAAGAAAGAGAAAGAGGATGCACAGCCAGAATTTCACAAAGAGAGACTGAAAAATCGCTTCATCCTGGATGTAGGTTTCCTTAAAATCTCCGCATCGCATCGATTATAAACAAGCTCCTTGGCCATTCATCGTCGGTTTAGGGTCGAACACATCCAGGCCGAATCTTCCCGCCTGTTCAATCATCAATCAACAATCGTCAATCCCCTCAGACCCTTTCAATAAGCTGTTTGCCGAACAGACCATAGGGCCGAATCATGAGGATGAGAACCAGGATAAAGAAGGGCGCCACATCCTTGGCCCCTCCCCCTACCAGCGGGTCGATGTAAAGGCCTGTCAGGTTTTCCAGTATCCCGATAATGAAACCGGCCAGGATGGCCCCCCCGATGCTGTCGAGGCCCCCCAGAATGATGACGGCCAGTACCTTCAGCCCGATATCCCCCATATACACACTGATGCCGCTGATGTTCCCGATGACAATCCCCCCCAATACTGCGGCCATGGCCCCGAAACACCAGGCCAGGGCAAAGACCCATCGGACGCTGATCCCCATGGAAAGGGCTGCCTGCTGGTCGCTGGCCACGGCCCTCATGGCCACGCCGGTGCGGGAGAACTTGAAGATAAGGAGGAATGCAAGGGTGCCGATAATGGCGAAAACAAATCCCCACAAGAGCCCGGAAGGGACCACGGCAAAGGAGAGATCCAGGGGCTCAGGGGGAAATATCTGGGGAAAATTTCGGAAGGTGGGGGTCCAGATCATATAGATCAGACCCCTGAGAATGACGCCCAGCCCGATGGTGACCATGATGACCGATATGATGGGTTCTCCGATAAGAGGCCGTAGAATAAGCCGTTCCACCACGATGCCAAGGACGATGGCTGCCGCAAGTGTGAGAAGAAGTGCCAGCGAAAAGGGGGCCTTGATCTGGGTCAGCACCGTAAAACAGATAAATGCGCCGAGGGTCATGAACTCGCCCATGGCCAGGTTGAGGACGCTCGTCGCCTTGTAGATAAGTACAAAGCCGAGCGCTATCAGGCCGTATAACCCGCCTGTCGCAAACCCGGTGATGATGACCTGGATCAGAATATCCATACGAGCGAGGCCTCTGGCCGTTGGCCAGTCAGTTCAGGCAGAAACTTCTCAAAAGACGAACATCCAACATCGAACATCCAACGTCCGACATCGAATGAACCTGCACCCCGTACCCCGCAACACGAATGAAGCTCCATATGATGCTCCCTTGTCGTTTGGTCATTATTATTGAGCTTATTACCATTCCCTTCTATACTGTGTCAACAATTTTGGTGAATGACATTCAGAAAACTGTCACGGCTTCAGAGAGTGCTCGATATGACGACCTTCTGGATCTGGCTGGTCCCTTCATAGATTTGGGTGATCTTGGCATCCCGCATCATTCTCTCCACCGGGTACTCCTTGACATACCCGTACCCGCCCAGGAGCTGAACCGCATCGGTAGTGACCTTCATGGCAGTCTCTGCAGCGAAGAGTTTGGCCATGGCTGAATACCGGATGATGTCTTTCGAGAGCCGGTCCAGATTTTTGGGCAGCTTTTCAAAAAGGGCGGCGGCCTTGTACGTCAATTGCCTGGCCGCTTCCACCTGGGTTGCCATATCGGCCATCATCCATTGAAGGCCCTGAAACGAAAAGAGCGGCTTGCCGAACTGAGTTCTCTCTTTGGTATATTGAACGGCGTAATCCAGTGCCCCCTGGGCAATGCCCACGGCCTGAACGGCAACGGGGATACGGGTCAGATCAAGGGTCTTCATGAGAATGGCAAACCCCATTCCCTCCCCGGCCAATATGTTTTCCGCAGGGACCCGTACGTCTTCGAGGATGATCTCCACCGTTGAAGATCCGCGTATCCCCATCTTGTTTTCGTGTTTGCCGATGCTGAAACCAGGGGTCCCCTTTTCCACCACAAAGATGCTCGTCCCCTTGGTTCCGGGGATGGACGGATCGGTCCTTGCCGCAATGCACACGAGGTCCGCCACATCCGCGTGGGAGATAAACATTTTGGTCCCATTGATCACGTAGTCATCGCCATCCCTGACCGCCTTGGTTTTGAGCCCTGAAACGTCCGATCCCGCATTCGGTTCGGTGAGGCCGAAGGCCACCAGGTGTTCGCCGGAGGCCAGCTTGGGAAAATATTTCGCCTTCTGTTGCTCGGTTCCGGCAATCATGATAGGCGTGGTGCCGAGTTCATGGACAAGGAGGATGACCGATGTGGAGGCGCAGACCTTGGCAATCTCCTCGATGATCAGGCAGAGGGAGAACAGACCCATCTCAGCTCCGCCATATTGCTCAGGGAAATCAGCCCCGAACAGGCCGTTCTCCCGCAAAACCTCAACCATATCCCAGGCGAATTTCGCCTCTTCATCCCGCTTTTCCGCGCCCGGGGCGATCTGCTCCTTGGCGATGCGCGCCACGGTATCTTTGAGCATCTGTTGTTCCTCTGTAAGATCGTATGACATGTCTTGCTCCTTTCTAAAGAAGGTTTTTGGCAAGGATTCACAGGTTCAGGGTTCAAGGTTCTCTGGGTGTTTGAACCTCGAACCCTTACCGTTTTGTTCAGATATCTGCTTAATATAAAAGCCGGTGCAAGGTCATTATCCGCTTTTGCATGTTTTGTCAATACCCTGATGCAATCACTTGACACAATGATCCCCCTATCCTATGTTCCCAAGACCTTCAAAAAGCCATCATACTCGGACTGCGTTTCGCGGTTCAATCCATAAGGTTGTTTTCGAAAGGAATAGACATGATAAGAACCTTTGAAGAGAGTCCATTGTATCAGATAGCAAACCCCGAAAGCATCGCGTTTTTCGGGGCGTCCAACCATATCACTGCCATGGGAACCAACCTTCTCCTGTCGTTGCAGGCCGCAGGTTTTGAAGGCCCTGTCTACCCGATTCACTACAAGGAGGATCGGGTACAGGGCCTGGAGGCCTACCGTGATGTCCTGGATCTGCCGGAGATCCCGGACCTGGCGGTGATGGTGCTTCCCACCCGGATGGTGAACCCCACACTCGAGGCGTGCGGCAGAAAAGGGATACGGAAGGTGGTGATCGTTTCCGGAGGCTTTAAAGAGGTTGGGGGAGAGGGAATTGCCCTTGAAAGGGAACTGATAGAGATCGCACGCCGGTACGGTATCCGTGTCCTGGGCCCCAATTGTCTCGGGGTGGCCAACCTTCATCGCCATCTAAATACCACCTTCATCCCGTGTGAAGGGCCGGCCGGGTTTATCGGGCTGGCATCTCAGAGCGGGAGCTTTGTAACCCAGCTTTTCGACTACCTGGCCAGGCTCGGGCTGGGATTCAGCACGGCCTTCAGCGTGGGGAATGAAGCGGATATCGATCTGGTTGACGCCATGGAATACCTGGCCTTGTGTCCCCATACCCGGGTTATTGCCCTCTATATCGAAGGGATCCGGCGGGGGCGGGCCTTTGTGGAAACGGCTCGATCCATCGTGCCGCATAAGCCGGTGGTGGCCCTCTATGTGGGCGGATCCGAGACAGGGAGACAGGCCGGGTTCTCCCATACCGGGGCCCTGGCAGGACCGGATGATCTGTACGAGGGGATGTTCACACAGAGCGGGATCATCCGCGCCCGGTCGGTTACCGAGTTGTTCGATTTCTGCTGGGTCCTGGGAAGCCTGCCCCTGCCCAAGGGGCGAAGGGTGGTGATCCAGACCCATTCAGGCGGGCCGGGGGCCGCAGCCGCCGACGCCTGCGGCCGTTCAGGCCTGGAACTCCCGGCATTATCAGATGACACGGTGGAGAAGCTGACGCCCTTTGTACCCCATACCGGGAGCGTCAGCAATCCGGTGGATCTGACCTTTACCAAAAATCCCAATGACTTCTATTGGAGTATCCCGGGAATCCTCATCCAGGAAGAGAGGCTCGATGTCCTTCTCATCTACTTCCTTACGCCGACTCAGGTGGTCAAGAGGGCCCTTGTGCAGATGGGAGTGCCATCGGAACAGGTATCCGATCAGGCCCTGAAGCT
This sequence comes from Candidatus Desulfacyla sp., assembly GCA_046484725.1. Lineage (GTDB taxonomy): Bacteria > Desulfobacterota > DSM-4660 > Desulfatiglandales > Desulfatiglandaceae > AUK324. Next base: position 7,204 of record JAWOIH010000305.1, read on the forward strand.
TATGGATGAGCAGTGCAGCGCCATTGCGCGTCTGGTCCAGACAAGTGGCAAACCGCTTGTGGGATATACGTTTCGCAGTCCCGACGATCCATCCATCCGCGGGCTCATGGACCGGGGGATTCCTGTCTTTTTGGGGCCTGAACGCGCGGCGCGGGCCATCGCGGCACTGGTGAAATATGCGGAACGACGGGATGCCCTGGAGGGAGATGTCCATGTGAAAGGGGCCTTCTGAAGAGCAACAGAAAGGCCGCGTCGGGATGGGGCTGGGGTGCAATATTTCAATAATTTGTTTGACATAGCCTGATAATACTGGTATCAAAAATGCTTTTCCTCAATCGTCTCCGCCTCCTTGAGCGTGCATGTTCATAGAGGTGTGACTCCGTTATCGTGTTCAAAAAAATCAGTCGGGGCGCTTCCTGCGGCCTGTAATTCTCTCATTCCGGATCTGGGTGCTGCTATGAATAGGTCGGTTATATTGAAAGAAAAGGATGTGTCACGGTGTATCGATGAGATTGCCCGTCAGATCGTCGAAAAGATCGGATCAGGTGAAGGCGTTGTCCTTGTGGGCATCCGGACCGGCGGCGCGTTTCTGGCCTCTCGGCTTCAGAAGGCCATGACCCGCCTGAATGTGCCGACGCCGCCTTTAGGCATTCTGGACATTACCCTGTATCGGGACGACTGGACGAGAATCGGTCCGACGCCGGTCGTCGGGCAGACCGACCTCCCCTTTTCGGTTGATGACAAATTGGTTATTCTGGTGGATGATGTCCTCTTCACGGGAAGAACGGTTCGGGCTGCCATGGACGCACTGATCGACTTCGGCCGGCCCAGAAAGATCGAGCTGGCCATTTTGGCTGACCGTGGAGCCGACAACCGGGAACTGCCGATTGCGCCCAATTATGTAGGCGGGGTGTGGAATACCTCCCCTGAACAGACCATCAACGTCTATCTGAAAGAGGAGGGCTACGACGATCATGTGGCGATTGAGGAAAAAGGGGCTGCATGAAACGGAAAAAGAAAATTAAGAAAAGGCCCGCTTCCCTTCCTCCCCTCAGAGCGGAGGAGGAAGGCCTGGTTGCCCAGCTCATTCAGGAGATCCGACATAGCGCCCCTTCGGATATTGTCAAGAGGGTGCCGGACCCCCTCTGTGCGCAACGCCTCATAGCGTCGCTCCCTTCGGAAGCATATGTTGTTCCCCTGCTGTTGGCCCTGAAAGAGGGGTTTCAGGAGAGAAACGTGAATAGGGCCATCCGGCGCGCCGTGTTCAAGCTTGATAAGAGGGGCGTTTCCACCGACGCGTTCCATGCCGATCAGGCCATGGCGTCCCCCATCTTGAAGCCCCCGGAAAAAGAGCGCCCTCTCTGTTATGTAGGGCCTGTGAACGGGGCGGGCATCCGGGCTGTCGCGGTCATCCTGCATCGGGGAGGGAAAGACTTTGATACAGGGTTCGGGATTGTTTCCGATAAGGAAGGGTTTCAGGAGTTTTTATTCCGCATTGCCAGCAGGAAAGACGCGAAGGAGCTAAGAGAGCAGTTCGCAGGGGAGGTGGGTCCCTTTGTAGAAACATCGCTCGCACACGGGGCAACCATTCTGGAGGCGGCTTACCAAACACAGTTATCGTTTAAATCCCGTGTACCCGAGGACTATCTTGAGTTGAGGACACGGCTCCTGAACCATACGGCACTACTTGAGCATCCGATGATCTACGACCTGATGCCTGAAAGCGCCGTTTCAGGACATGTCCCTACCGACGCGGAAATGAGAGACCTCCTGGAAGACCCGTTGATGGAGACCTGGCTCATTGAACTCGATGCGATGAGACCGTTTATGGAAGAGATGTACCGGGTGAACGAAAGCCCCATCCTCCTGACCCCGATCCAAAAGGGTGCCAGGATCAGGGAGATTCAAGACAAATGCCTGGCCGCAATCTTTACCCCGGAAGAACGTACCCGGCTAAAGGACCGACTGGAAGAGATGGCATACGTATTTCTGAAGATCGGGCGGGAAGAGACGGCAAAGGTGGCCCTGGCTGCCGCGCAGACCGCCGATCGGGAAGTTACGCCCCTGAAGGCCAACCCGGTGATCGAGATACTTCTGCAGCGAAGCCTCGCCTTTTATAATAACGCCGTGGAAGAAAAGGTCCGTGAACGCGCTTCGGGCAAGAGAGATGCTGCTTCTCCCATTATACTGCCCTGAGGACAAGACCTTTGAGGAGACGCCCATGCCAGCAACGATCAGTGTAAAAACCGGTTCGAGAATAGACATGATCGATATCACGTCACTGGTGAGCGGAGAGGTCTCAAAGAGCGGCGTGACGGATGGGATCTGCGTGGTCTACGTGCCCCATACGACTGGAGGCGTGACCATCAATGAGGGGGCGGATCCGGCGGTCTGTACGGACATCATTCGAAAGCTGAGCGAACTGGTCCCCCCCAACGACCGATACCGTCACATGGAGGGGAACTCCGACAGTCATATCAAGACATCCCTCATGGGCAGCTCGGTTACCGTGATCGTTGAAAACAGCCATTTGGTCCTGGGGACCTGGCAGAAGATCTTTTTCTGCGAGTTTGACGGCCCGAGATCGCGAAAGGCGTATGTGAAGACGCTGAAGGGTTAAGACGGAACGCCTGTCGGCGTTCGTGTCTCTCATCATATCAGCGTTACTGCCTGCGGGTCCATTCCTATGTCAACCAGCCAATTCTGGATCGCCTTGTAAAGAAGACGGTAATAGGCTTCCGTACCCCCAAGGCCCCTTCTGCCGAAATAATAATTGATTTCCAGGAAAAGGGGTTCGGGGTCCTTTTCTGTGAGAGAAAACACAAAGTCGATGGCCGCCAGGTTGATTCCGGTCTTTTTGCAGAGTTCCTGAGTGTATGCGCGCCCATTTTCCTGAAGTCCCGGCTGCCAGTCGTAGTCGATGATGGCCCCCCGGCTGATGGTGGTGATCTTCTGCCCCGGTTCGTTGGGGCGTTTCCAGTACGTGAGTATCCGTTGCCCGATGATGACTGACCGGAGCACATTCCCTCCGCAGGGAACATATTCCTGGGTGACAAATCCAGTTATGCCGCAATTTTCACGGAGGGCAAGCTGAGCTACGGCCTCCTTCAGTTTAGGGGTGTTTTCAACCAGAAATATCCCCTCTGCCTCGTGGCGTCGATCCTCCTTGATCAGAAAGGGCATTTCATGGGGCAGGGTATTCAGGCCGGGATGGGCATCTTTGAATTGCCCGACCGATTCCCAGGATACTGTCTTCGGATGGGGAAGGCCCAATTTACTGAACATCCGGCCCTGGCCGATTTTCCCTGGATACCGGATGCGTGCATCATAATTGGGAAACACGTTTGCAGTTGAGGCGAGGCAGATCTCATAGAGATTCTGGGTGCATGCCTGGGGAAGGATGACGGCGTCGGCCTTTTCCATATGTCCGAGAATGTCGGGGTCGACCCTCCGGTCCCCAAGGATGATCTGGACATGCGCATCGAAGCATGGATGAAATGAGAGGATCATGGTTTGACTTTGTCCTGACAGGTGACTATAATCCATATACCTTATTTAGAGGAGCAAGACAATGCCCATTTTTGAATTCAGGTGTGCCGCCTGCGGCGAGGTCTTTGAGAAGCTCTTCATGGGCTCGGACGAAGAGGCGGATATGACCTGCCCCAAATGCAAGGCCGAGACCATTGAGCGGGTGGTCAGCCGGACCAACTATTCCATCGGCGCGGGTCCCGGGGGCAACCAGCCCAAGATAACAGCCAAATCATGCGGTGATGCCAATCAGTGTATGACCCTGGATCTGCCCGGCCCTGCCAGATGAATGATCGATCCCCTTCCCTGCCCTTTCCTGATCCTGAATTGAATGATGATGACCGGATTCGAATCAGCGAAATCTTTCAGCAGGATATCGTGCAGAAACTCATGATGATGCACGCGCGAAACGGCACGATCTGTTGTGAATTCGCCGGAGAGAAATACAAAAACTGGCTCATCGAGTTCAAGTCCAGCAGGGCGGGGCTGGATATCGTCGGGTTTGAGTATGACCCGGATTCGAGGACTTTTGAGTTGCCGCACCCGATCTTGAAAGAGACATAACCGACCATGTTTGAAAGCAAATTTATCGGAAAGACCACGATCCTCCCCCCGACCTGTCCCTTCTGCGGCCTTCTGATTGAACGACCCAGGGAGTTGACCACACACAGACCGGGAGAGTTCCCGGTAGGGTCCTGCACCTGCGGGGCGGTGTATGCCTGCGACGAAACCGGGCATAATCAGGGGGCCGCCATGATCGAGGCCCTGGTGTTCGGGTGCAACATGGACTGGGACCTTGCCTGGAACCTCCTGCCTGAAGAGGATTACAAGCAGGAGATTGTCGAGCATTACGATTATGCCAGACATATGATTATTCCGGGAGGATTCATGGACAGCAGGCGGATATCCGGGGTCCTTTTTTTCATCAGGTTACATGAAGATGTTCGGGAAGTCACCTCGGACGGTGTTCAACAGAGGTTGAAAAAGGCCGCATCTGCTCCTGTTTTGCGCGGAAAGC
>JAWOIH010000431.1:0-4394 GCA_046484725.1 Candidatus Desulfacyla sp.
ATGCGATCAGAATAAAGGGAAAGAACCGATCCCACGAAAGGCTCTGATACACATAGTAGTTGTTGACCAGCACAAAGCATGAGATGAGCCCGAATCCGATTTCGCGGAGAACCGGAAACTGAAGCACGTTTAGCCGATGCCGGGCCTCTTCCTTTCTCTGGGCCGCCTTTTGCGGATCCAGTTCCAGGCTAACCTCAGAGGTGCGCCATTTCTGTGTCTTTCTGATCACTTCCCATGCCTATCTGCCGCTTTGGATCGAAGTCCAAATTTCAGAACGCGACAATAATGTCTCACATGCAAACGCCGACGCGGAGCGGGCCGCTTTTACGGCCGCGGCGAATTCAGGTTTCAAGCCCCGCCCCGGAAGGCTTCACCACCTCATCTATCGTCTCTACAAGGCTGTCGGCTCGGATAGGTTTTGACAGGTATCCATCCATGCCGGCCGCAAGACATCTCTCCCGGTCCCCTTTCATTGCATGGGCGGTCATGGCGATGATCGGGACGTGCCCGCCCATTTCCTTTTCCTTCTCACGGATCATGGCGGTTGCCTCGAACCCGTCCATTTCAGGCATCTGCACATCCATCAGGATAACATCAAACGCTTCCTGTTCAACCGCGGCCACGGCCTCTTTCCCGTTTGCAGCCACCACCACATCATAGCCCTTCTTGTTGAGGATCATAACGGCCAGGCGTTGATTGACCGCATTGTCCTCTGCAAGCAGTACGCGGAACCCGGCCCTCGCCTCGCGAACCGAATGCTTCGTGACTACAGTCCGCCCTTCCGGGCGGGACTCCCGTATATCGAGAACCGTCAGGATCGCATCCAACAGCTCAGACTGTTTGATGGGCTTGGTCAGATAGGCGGCGATACCCAGTCTCCGGCACCGCTCCGCATCTCCCCGCAACCCCACTGAAGAGGTCATCATGATCATGGGGGCCTTCCACTCGGGATTCTCCTTAATCTCTGAAGCGACGGCAAATCCCCCTTTCTCCGATGCATGTGCATCCAGCAGCACCAAGGAAAACGGCCGGTTGGGATGTCTCGCCTCCCTCAATGCCTGAAACGCATGGTCACCGTCGGAAACCACAGGCGCCATGTCCCAATTCAAAAGAATCTCTTCAAGTATCTCCCGGTGGGTGGCAGTGTCGTCGATCACCAGGACAGGCAGGCCCTTCAGATCCGAGCGATGGTTCTTCTTTTGCCAGTGAGGGGTATTTTGCAGGCCGAATCTTGCCGTAAATCGAAAGACAGACCCTTTTCCCAATTCGCTTTCAACCCAGATCTTTCCCCCCATCAGGGAAACCAGCTTCTTGGAGATGCTCAGACCCAGTCCGGTGCCCCCATATCGACGGGTCGTGCTCTCCTCGGCCTGTGAAAAGGACTCAAAGATCTCTTCCTGCTTTTCAGGCGGGATTCCGATGCCCGTATCCGTTATCGAAAATCCGAGGACGGCCTCATCCTCGCCTCCCTCCTGGAGATTCACCTCCACCACCACCTCGCCGCTTTCCGTGAATTTGAGTGCGTTTCCCACCAGATTGACGATGATTTGACGCAATCGTCCCGGATCGCCCACAAGGGGAATCGGGACTTCCCTGTGGATCCGGCAGGCGATTTCCAGTCCCTTTTTATGCGCCAGATAGGCGAGGCTTTTCACCGTGTCTTCCACGACATTGCTGAGATTGAAGTCGATCCGTTCGAGTTCAAGCATCCCGCTTTCCATCTTGGAAAAATCCAGGATATCGTTCAACAGCGAGAGGAGTGAATCGGCAGATGACTTGACCATCCCCAAATACTCTCTCTGCTCATCCGTAAGTTCCGTGTCTAAACAGAGATCGGTCATGCCGATAATGCCGTTCATGGGTGTTCGAATATCGTGGCTCATATTGGCCAGAAAGAGGCTTTTGGCCTTGTTGGCATTTTCAGCGGCCTCCTTGGCCCTGGCCAGCTCCTCCTGGGTGGTCTTCAATTCCCGGATGGCGTTCTCAAGGTCCTGGTTTTTTTCCACTGCGTTTTCAAAAGAGGAAAAAAGAAGGTCTACAATCTGGATCCGGTCAGAGGTGATGGTGTATTTCCGGCCGCCGAAATAGATCTCGAGCCCGAGGGTTGTCGAGGCGGTCTTGCGCATCTCCCGGTTGATCAGGATACTCCTGATGCGGGAAACAAGAAAGCCTTCCTTGTAGGGCTTGGTGATGAAATTGTCGGCCCCGCACTGGAGTCCCTTGATGACGTCAGAAGGGTCCGAAAGAGATGTCAGGAGCATCACCGGGACCTCGCTGCTGAGGGGGTCATCCTTGATTCTCCGGCACAGCTCATAGCCGTCCATTTCAGGCATAACAATGTCCGTGATGACCAGGTCCGGCAGCCGGTTTTTCAGAAGTGTGAGCGCCTCCACCCCGTTTTTGGCCGCCGTGACCCGATAATCGTGCTTCTCAAGGATATATTGGAGGCGTACCGCCTGGGTGGCGCTGTCCTCAACGATCAATACCTTTGGGCCGTTTTTCTGGATACTGTTTCCGGACGCCAATCTCTGATCCTCCCTCTCTTTTTTCACCACGAAGAACACGAAAATCACGAAGAAATCATAAGACCATTCGTTTGATACCGCTCTTCAAATATTTAACGTTAAAATTTATCAATAAACCTATTGAGATATCGCACAACTTCATATACGTGAGCAATTGAGCCTCATGAATCGGCAGAAGCTTCTCCACGCTTTTCAACTCGACAATGAGTCGATCATCTACAATCAGATCAACACGGTATCCGCAATCCAATTTGACGCCTTTATATTCTACAGGAACTGGATATTGTAATTTAAAGGGCATGGACTTAATTCTCAACTCATAAGCAAAGCACTGCTCATAGGCTGACTCAAGCAACCCTGGACCTAAATGCCTGTGCACCTCTATCGCGCACCCGATAACACGAATTGACAATTCATCAAATTCCATCCCGCCCGCATATCCTTCCTAACCTTCGTGACCTTCGTGTTCTTCGTGGTTCAATTTCCTATTCCCCGATTGAATTCAACAAGGCCGTGATTCCGTCTGGCGGAAGCACATGGACCGCCCCATTCAATCTGATTGCCTCTGCCGGCATACCGTAGACCACGCAGCTCTCCTTGTCCTGTGCCACCGTTATTGCCCCCCTGTCTCTCATCCGTGCCATTTCAACCGCCCCATCCTTTCCCATCCCGGTCAAAAGGACGCCGGCCCCCCTCTCCCCATAGGCATCCGCAATAGAACGAAAGAGGTGGGACACAGAAGGCCGAACCCCATTTTCAGGGGGACCGTTGCGGAGAATGATCCTTCCGTTCCCGGTGATACCCATGTGGGTCCCATCCGGGGCAAAATAGACGACCCCCGCCCGGATATGCTCCCCGTCCGCGCCTATCTTCACCGAAACTCCGCACTCCTTGTTCAGCCATTCCACCATCCCCTCCAGGAACCCTGCTGTAATATGCTGAACAATGAGCATGGGCACGGAAAACCCTTGTCTCAGACCCGAAAGGATGCCCTTGATCACAGGCGGGCCGCCTGTTGACGCCCCGATACCTACCACTTCAACCCGTTGCCGCACAACCGCCGACACCTCTGACGGGAATCTTTCATAGGGCGCTTTCGGCTTCTTCTGTCGCGGAAACCGTCTCACCACCCTCACCTCAGACATGGTCTTGATGGTTTGAAGGAGCTTTGCCACCAACGGTTTGGATCTCGGATCACCGGGTCCGGGGGGCTTTTCCAGGGCCGCGAGCGCGCCGGCCTCGATGGCCCGGAAGGAATTCTTCACATCCTGAGAATGCCAGTTTGAGGTCACAATCACAATCGGGACCGGGCACTCCTCCATAATCCTCCGGGTGGCCTCGTACCCATCCATCCCGGGCATCTGGATATCCATGGTGACGATGTCGGGCCGTTTGAGCCCGGCGAGTTTCACCCCCTCCACGCCGTCTTTGGCCATCCCGACCACCTGAAGGCCGGGATCGGAATCGATGACATGCGCCAGGTACTGTCGCACCGTCGCTGAATCCTCCACGATCAAGACCCTTTTGATTGTTGATTGTCGATTGTTGATTGTTGATTGTTTTTCCATCAGTCATGTTCTCTATTGTATTCGGTTAATGATGGGTTGTTCCTTGTGCTGTCCGTCTCGTTGAAATGAAGATCCATGCCAATTCATGCGCTCCATTATTTCTCTTCTAAAGGTCTTCCGAGTTCAGAACCAATTCCAATCGTCAATCCACAATCATCAATCGCCAATCATCAATCGCCCATCCTAAATCATCCTTCCGATGACTTCCAGCAGATTGCTCTGATCAAAACTGCTCTTGACAATATAGGCGTTGGCGCCGGCATCGATACCCTTTTCCCGGTCTTCCCGGGTCTCCAGGCCG
>JAWOIH010000249.1:0-4509 GCA_046484725.1 Candidatus Desulfacyla sp.
CTGCATGTCACACCTTCACTGTTCCAATGGATTGAATTTTGGCGCTGCTGACAATTTCGTTGTATGACAGGACCGCCAAATCCGGAACAAAACGTTCCACAAGCCTCTTAAAATGGGGCCGGATTTGCGGTGAACATAAGACAACGGGGTGCCTGTTGACTTCTGAAAATTTTTCCATATTCGCACTGAGACTGGCTATGATCTTCTGTGCCAGATTGGGCTCCAGAGGTAGAAAGTGTCCATGATCACTCTGCTGAAGGGTCTCTGCGATGGTCTTTTCTATCTGTGGATCGATCGTAATTACGGATATATCCCCGTCAGGAGACTGATAAAGCGTCGTGATGGTCCTTTTCAGTGCCTGGCGGACGTACTCGGTCAAAAGATCCGGGTCTTTCATCATCGGTGCCCAGTCCGCCAGCGTCTCCAAAATCGTCAGCAGATCCCGAATGGATATCTGCTCTCGCAAAAGATTCTGCAAGACCCGGACCACCGCCCCGAGAGAGAGCGCATTGGGTATCAATTCTTCGATGACCTTGGGATTCGTAACCTTCAGACCGTCCAGGAGTTTTTGGACCTCCTGCCTTCCCAGACATTCATGGGAATGATGCCGGATGACATCGGATACATGGGTTATCAAAACAGTGGCCAGATCAACAACCGTATATCCCTTAGCCAGCGCATTCTCTCTGTCCTTTTCCTTGATCCAGATGGCCGGAAGACCGTACGTCGGTTCCTTTGTCGCAATTCCATCGATCTTTTCAGTGGTTGTACCGGGATTCATCGCTAAAAGATGGTTCTTCATCAATTCCCCGCTTGCCACTTCGTTCCCCCTCAGCAGGATGGAATATGCATTGGGCTTCAATTTCATATTATCCTGGATATGAATGGGAGGAACAATAATGCCCATCTCCCGAGCCATCTGTTCCCGGATGGATTTAACCCGCTCCATGAATTGTCCGCCCTGGTCCACATCCACCAGAGGGATCAGCCCATACCCCACTTCCATAGCCATCACATCCACCGGAGGAACCGCTTCCACCCGCGCAGGCGTCGTGGCTTTCGATTCAGCCACCGCAAGGTCTCTGGACCTGGCTGCATCCGCCTTTCTGGTTTTGCCCACCACATACGCAACGCCCCCGGCGACAGCCGATAACACCAAAAACGGGACCGTCGGAAGTCCTGGGACCATGCCAAAACCGAAGAGCACCGCAGAGGCAACGATCAGCGCCCTAGGCTCGGTCAGGATCTGGGATATCACCTCGCGTCCCAGTGCGGACTCGGATCCGGCCCTGCTGACAACGATGCCGGCCGCAGTGGATATCATCAGTGCAGGGATCTGCGTGACCAGCCCGTCTCCCACCGTCAGAAGGGTATAGGTCTGCGCTGCGTCGCCGAAACCCATTCCGTTTTGCAGAACCCCGATGGCAAGCCCTCCCACGATGTTAATGAGCGTGATGATGATGCCTGCAATGGCATCTCCTTTTACAAACTTGCTGGCGCCGTCCATGGCCCCGTAAAAATCTGCCTCCCTGGCAATCTCGCGGCGTCGCGACTTCGCCTCTGCCTCGTCAATGAGCCCTGCATTCAGGTCGGCATCGATACTCATCTGCTTGCCGGGCATGGCATCCAGGGTAAATCGGGCGGCCACTTCTCCGATCCGCCCCGATCCTTTTGTAATGACCATCAAATTAATGAGGACGAGAACCATAAAAACAATAGCGCCCACCACATAATTGCCGCCTACCACAAAACCGCCAAAGGCCTTTATCACATTCCCGGCGGCTGCAGGTCCCTCACTGCCGTGCAGTAAAATAATGCGGGTTGAGGCGATATTAAGAGAGAGCCTGAACAACGTAGCGATCAAAAGCACCGATGGAAACGATGAAAAGTCCAATGGTCGCAACAGATACGTTCCTACCAGAAGGATAATCAGGGCAAAGGTGATATTGAACGACAGTAAAAGATCCAGCACGACCGCCGGCAAGGGCATCACCATCAAGACCACAATGCCCACAACGCCTACGGAGGCGATGACCTCGCTGTTCTTGGTCAAAAATGGAATATTAATTGAATGACTTGCCTGGTTCGATAGTGCCATAATTTCACTCTTCAGATTAGGGGTGCCGCGCCATCGGTTTCGCGAGTCTCTGCATCACGATACGCTTTCTCTTCGGTCAGGAGAGGCTTTTGCATTTTCCGTGCCTGACTGCAACGGGAAATGGGCCACCCATTTGGGGAAGGGATAATTACATGATCATATTGGGGATATCGTACCATACAGAATCATCCGGATACGGTGGGGGCGTTTCGGCGGGTTTGTCTGTCAAGACGGGAAAAATATGTGGGAAAGCGGGCTTCAGGTCGCGCCGGGTGAGCTATAACACACGCACGGAATCCGATGCCCCCCCCATAATTTGACTGGGGCGTCAAAAAATTGAACCTTCTTTGAGGGCCTCAAGCGCCCATGGCATCTCAACCTGAATTGCCCATACTTCGCAGCTTGTAGACATAGGCCAGTATTTCCGCCACTGCACGGTAAAGCGTGTCGGGGATAGTCTCGCCTATCTCACAGGTCTTATAGAGAACTTGCGCCAAAGGCTTGTTTTCGACGGTCGGAACCCCGTTTTCCCGACCAAGTTCCTTAATCCTCTCCGCAAGTAGCGCTGCGCCTTTGGCCGCCACCTGCGGGGCGACCATCTCTTCCGCGTTGTATTTAAGGGCGATGGCCAAATGGGTGGGATTGGTGATGATGACGTCCGCATCCGGAACCGCCTGCATCATACGCCGCATGGCCATTTCCCTCTGGGCCTGTCTGATTTTGCCCTGATCCGTGGATCTCCTTCGGTCTGCTTCCATTCATCCTTGACCTCCTGTTTGCTCATCATGAGGTCTTTGGTATATTGCCATTTCTGATAAACGAAATCCAGGACCGCCATGACAAGCATCGCCAAGGCCACATAAAGAAGGATTTTCAGGGAGGCTGTCCCGATAAAGGACAGAATCTGGCCCACGCTCATGGCCATGAGGGAAGGAAGCATCTCCATTTCTCCCATGAGCACGGCATAGGCAATGGCGCCGATGAAAAAAATTTTCAACATCGATTTGAGGAGTTCAACCGTTGATTTCAGGGAAACCAGATTTTTCATCCCTGAAATCGGATTGAATTTGGACAATTTGGGGCTAAAGGGCTCCAGCGTAAACAAAAAACCCACCTGCATGAGGTTGGCCCCAATCCCGACAATCAGGAGGACCCCCATCAGGGGCATAAGAAGGATAAAAATCTGTTCAAAAATCTCCAACAAGAACGCCGTCGCGGAAGCTCCTTCGATGGGGATCGTGCCGAGGTTCCCGAAAACCCCGTGCATAAACTCGGCAAGCCTCCAGAACATCCACGCCCCTCCGAAAACCAGCACCCCCAGGGAACCGATGAGTATCAAGGCCGAGGACACCTCCGGGCTTTTTGCCACCTGGCCTTTGTTTCTTGCCTCCTCGAGTCGCTTAGAAGTCGGTTTTTCGGTCTTTTCTTGGTCGCCTTTCTGGGGCATGCAACGCCTCTTTCAGAGTCGATTCAAAATTGTTGTTTGCAGTTCCCTCTTAACCTAAGGTCCAGGGATCCGACCTTCACTCGGCCTTTAATGCCTCACAACTTAGAGCATGGTGTGGATAAGGGGTTCAGGTTCCAGGCGCACCTGCGCTGCAGATACATCTTTCCGCCGCCTGAAACCCGAAATCTGTTACGCACCCAACGGGTTCGGCGTCTCGATCGCCCCGAAGGGGCCGCCTTCTCCGAGTCTCGGAAAACGCATAGGCCTTTACATGGCCTTTAGAAGATATAAGATGGTCGTTTCCAATCCCGTGAAAACCGTCTTCATAAAGGTTAACAAGTAGGGGAGGGAAAAGCTCATGAACAAAAGCCCCACAAGGATCTGTATGGGCATGGCCACAAAAAAGATATTCATCTGAGGGACCGTTCGGGCCGCCACGCCAAAGGACACGCTCAAGAGAAACAAGGCGGCCATCACCGGGGCGCCTACCTTGATGGCAATGACAAACATGTCTCCGCCCAGGGCTATCAGCTGCTCCATCAGTGAATTGCTGAATTGAAAGGCAAATGGGGGGACCAGACGAAAGCTGTCCGCCAGGGCATGGAGAAACCAGTGGTGCGCGTTGATCGTCAGGAAGATCAATATCGCGATCATATTGTTGAGTTCTCCGAGGAGAGGTATTTCTTCGCTGCTTGTGGGATCTACAACATTGGCCATGGCCAAGCCCATCTGGAATCCCACCAGCTGACCTGCCAGTTGCACCCCTGCAAAAACCATCCGGACAGACAGCCCGATGATGACTCCCAGCATAATTTCGCTAAACATCCCTAAACTCAAGGGAATAATGCTCAGTTGAACCGGAAATTCATTCAGATTCAGTATGGGATACAAAAGCAAAGTGATGGCGAATGACAGCCCGATCTTGAACGGCGCAGGGATGCTTTCGCTCCCGAATATCGGCAGG
>JAWOIH010000316.1:0-13734 GCA_046484725.1 Candidatus Desulfacyla sp.
GTTTTTTTCTCACCTTGGCCCTTCTATCCTGCCTGTACGGTTGCGGGGAAGAGGCCAACACCGGTGTGGACAAGAAGACGGACGGACCTAAGGAAAAACGGGTCAGGGTCAGTCCTGTCGAGGCATCCGCCCCTGAAGGCAACATGGAATATGTGGGCGTAATGACCGCGCACCGAAAGGTGAAGATCTCTGCTGAATTGGGCGGGCTCATCGAAAGGCTCTCCTTTGAAAAGGGAGACCGGGTCCGGGAGGGTATGCTCCTGGCCGAAATCGGCGCCGGCACTGCCCGATTGCAGGTGAAAGAGGCCAAAGCCGCAGCCGCAGCCGCCAGAAGCGGTTTGGACAAAATGGAAAAGGGGAGCAGGCCCCAGGAGATTCACATCGCCAACTCTGCGGTGAGCGCGGCGGAGGCGGCCCTGTTCGAGGCCGAAAAAAACCATCAGCGGATAAAGAGCCTCTACGACATTCGCGCCGTTTCGAACAGCAGTTACGATACGGCCGAACGAGAACTGACAACGGCCAGGGCAAACATGGAATCGGCAAAACAACAACTGGTCCTGGCGCTGGAAGGGCCGCGCATCGAAGATATTGAGGCCGCCCGGGCCGCTCTCGCCCAGGCAGAAGCCGTCCTGGCCATGGCCGAAGACCGCTTGGCAAAATCGATGATTCGCGCCCCCTGCGACGGGATTATCGCCTTTCGGGAAGTGGAACAGGGAGAGGTCATACTGCCGGGGACCCCCATCACGGAGATCGTTGAACTGGGCCGGATGAAAATAAAGTTAGCCCTCAGCGAAAAGGACGTCCACCTGATCAAGGACCACACGCAATTCCTCTTCACCGTGGACGCCATTCCCCGAAAGGAATTTTCGTGCCGGGTTTTTTTTCTCTCACCGACTTCCGACACATCCACTCGGTCCTTTCCGTTGGAACTGGTGGTGGATAAACCGGACCCAAACATGGCCGATGGAATGACCGCCAGGGTCAAGTTTCCTGCTGCATCCGGCAAGAAGGCTGTTAAAGTCCCCTCGGCCTGGCTCTCGGAACAAGAGGGCAAAATAGGCGTCTATATTTTCAACAACGGAAAAGCCCTGTTTAAAGAGGTCACCCTCGGGGCCTACTACGAGAACCGCGTGGAGATACTGAAGGGTCTTGAAAACAAGGATCTGATTATCACCAATCCCGCAGGACTCAAGAGCGGGGAGGCGGTGGAGGTGAGACAGTAGGCGCATGACGTGAGGCGATATTTACTCTGGCCAGTTCAAACTTCAGGGACCTTCCCTCGGAAAAAGAAGGGTTGCCGCATGACCAAGGCTTGACGCGCTGTTTCTGTTGCCGGTCTTTTCTGTCGAAAAGTGAACTTGATGATTGACACCCATATGCAAATGAGTTACATTTTGAATTATCGAATCCATTTTATGACTTTTTGAGGAAAATTACCGGTGAACGTTTCACACCAAATAAATGAAGGTCTCCCCCTGTTTTTCTTGTATACGATCCGACAACTGCGCCAAACGCCGCCCTGATTCAAAGGATCATTCAACCCGTTTCATCGCCAAAAGACAAGGACCGGATTTCGGAACCTGCTTCCGCAGGCAGCCGTTTCCCAATGAACGGTTGATGAGTATCTCTCCAACCGCCAACTGTGCGCAGGGGGCGTTCAACATCCGTTTTAAGAGGTTTTCAAGTGAAGGAACCGTATCAGAAAGAAATCAAGAGGCGTCGGACCTTTGCGATTATCAGCCATCCCGATGCCGGCAAGACCACGTTGACGGAAAAACTGCTTCTCTTTGGCGGAGCCATCCATATCGCCGGCGCGGTCAAGGCCCGCAGAACGTCCCGACATGCCGCCAGCGACTGGATGGACATCGAGAGGGAGCGAGGCATCTCGGTCACCACATCGGTCATGACATTCAATTACAAAGATTTTGAAATGAACCTCCTTGACACCCCGGGGCACCAGGATTTTTCCGAAGACACCTACAGGGTCTTGACCGCGGTGGACAGCGCTCTCATGGTCATCGACAGCGTCAAGGGGGTCGAGTCTCAGACGGAAAAGCTGATGGAGGTCTGCCGAATGCGCAACACCCCTATCATCACCTTTATCAACAAGCTCGACCGCGAGGGGATGCCGGCGCTGGATATCCTGAGCGACATAGAAGATAAACTCCAGATTGAGTGTGCGCCTCTTTCGTGGCCGATCGGCATGGGAAAGGACTTTAAAGGCGTTTACAATCTCTTTCGGGGAGAACTCCATCTCTTTACCCCCGGGCAGGAGACCCGAAATCACGACGGGGTCCGGATCACCGACCTGAGGGACCCCAGGCTGGAAGAATTGCTGGGGAGCCGGGCCGATGCACTGCGCGAGGATACGGCATTGCTGGAAGGCGCGGCCAATCCCCTGGAAATGGGCCACTTTCTGAATGGAAGCCAGACGCCGGTGTTTTTCGGCAGCGCCCTCAATAATTTCGGGGTCAGGGAACTCCTCGATGCCTTTGTTGAAATGGCGCCGGCGCCGCGTCCGAGACCGGCCGCCAGCCGAGAGGTCTCTCCCTACGAGGAGCCTTTTTCAGGGTTTGTTTTCAAGATCCAGGCAAATATGGACCCGGCCCACAGGGACCGAATGGCCTTTCTGAGGATCTGCTCCGGGAAATTCACCCGGGGGATGAAGGTCGTTCACCATCGCCTTGGCAAGCAGATAGCCCTGGCCAATGCCACCATTTTCATGGCCCAGGACAGGGCCAACGTGGACGAGGCCTATCCCGGCGATATTATCGGCATTCACAACCACGGCACCATCCGAATCGGAGACACGTTTACGGAAAAAGAGGAACTGAGATTTACCGGCATCCCCAGCTTCGCACCTGAACATTTCCGCCGGGTGATCCTCAAGAATCCCCTGAAACAAAAACAGCTTCAAAAGGGGTTGGCCCAACTGGCGGAAGAAGGCGCGGTGCAGTTCTTTCGGCCCCTGACGGGCTCGGACTACCTCCTTGGGGCGGTCGGGGCCTTGCAGTTCGATGTGACCGTGGCGCGCCTCAAGGCCGAATACAGTGTGGATGCGGTCTATGAACCGGTGGGGTTTTCCACGGCGCGCTGGATTGACTGCGATGATCAGAAAAGACTCAAGGAGTTTACGATCAAACACGCCGATAACGTGGCCCATGACTCACAGGGGAGACTGACCTATCTGGCCCCCAACTCATGGCGCCTCGGTTTCGTCATGGAAGACTGGCCCCATATTGCGTTTCACAAGACCCGTGAGCAAAACTGAAGCCGTGTCGGTTATCCTCATTCTCCAAAAAACCGCTTGACAGAATTCGCCTCCTTAAGTATTGAAAAGGCCCATATCCGGCAATGAGGTCTGCCATGAACCGCCCTTTGTAAAGGGATGATGACTTCTACCTTTTAACGATATGGGGTGGAAGTGCGAATATCTGCCCCACCTGAACTCCCGGGTGGGTTTTTTTATTTAGAAACCCTGCGAGCCCGAGGCCCGCCAGGGTTTTTTGCTTTTTGAGGAGGCTGTGTTATGGCTATAAGCATCGCATTGATTATTCTCCTGGGATTGTGCGGCGATTATCTGTTTCGTCAACTGAAACTGCCGGGTCTGGTGGGAATGCTGATTGTGGGAGTGCTCATCGGACCGTATCTGCTGAATCTTATATCCCCGGAGATGATGACCGTGTCCGGGGATTTCCGCAAGATCGCACTCATCGTGATCCTGCTTCGGGCCGGGTTTGAGCTGCGACGGGATACCCTCAACCGGGTTGGAAGAGCAACCTTGACCATGAGCGCCGTGCCGGCGATCTTTGAAATTGCCGGCGTCATGCTGCTGGCCCCCCGGCTTCTTGGCATGACCTATCTGGAGGCGGCCATCCTCGGCTCAATCCTCGGTGCGGTTTCTCCGGCCGTGGTGGTCCCCCTCATGATCGACTTTATGGACCGGGGCCGGGGTACGAAAAAGGGGATTCCAACCCTCATTTTAGGGGCCTCATCGGTAGATGATGTGTTTGTCATAGTCCTATTTACCGTGTTTTTAGGCATGTATGGGGGCGGGGAGGTAAATCTGTGGGTCCGGCTTGCCGAAATTCCCCTCAGTATCGTCCTCGGGATCATCGCGGGCCTGATTCCGGGGTACCTCCTCTATCGCCTCTTCACCAAGTACGACTGGCGGCCGCCCAAGCGGACCATTGTAGTGATGGGGGCCGCTATTGCGCTGACCTGGCTGGAAGTTGCTGTGGAGCATTGGGTGCCCGTCGCGAGCCTCCTGGGCGTGATGGCCATTGGGTTCGTAATCCTGGAAAAATCCGAACCCATCGCCCATATCGTCTCGCAAAAATTGAAGAAGCTCTGGATGTTTGCAGAACTCCTCCTGTTTGTGCTGGTGGGCGCACAGGTGAACATCCACGTGGCATGGAAGGCGGGTCTGACAGGTATGGCCGTCATCGCGGTGGGCCTCCTGTTCAGGAGCGTCGGCACTTATATCTCCCTGTTTGGAACGAACCTGACACGCATGGAAAGGCTCTTCTGCGTGGTGGCCTACATCCCCAAGGCCACGGTTCAGGCGGCCATCGGCGCGGTGCCCCTGGCTGCGGGGGTGGCCGCAGGCGATGTCATTCTGGCGGTGGCGGTCCTCTCGATACTCTTGACAGCGCCCATCGGGGCTATCGGCATCACCATCTTGGGAGAGCGGATCCTGGACAAGGAGGAGCAATCCGTCTACCGGTTCAACGAGCTGAGGGAGAGATTGGGGCTTCCGAGGGTGGGCGAGCGGCTTCGAAGCAAGGACTTCAATACGGTCTGGAAGGTCATTGAAGAAAAAGAGAGTTGGATCGAAGGCCCGGCAACGGCCGGAGGGGAGGAGGGGTCCACGCAGCTTCTGCCCGCCATTTTCCTCCGATACTGGAAAGAAAAAACGAGCAATGGGCCAGGCAGGGGAAAAACCCTCACCTGCCGGTACAGCGAGATGGATGCACCCTTTGACCGTCACTGGGAAATCCTTTACGACTGGTGATGGGAACTGGTCACAGGGAGACCTTTCAGGACCTTTTTCGTTTCCAGGGCTCTCGGTCTGGTATTTTTGGCGGCCTTCCGCCAGCCACACGCAAAAGCCCCCGAAAGGCCTCTCCCCCGTGATCAGATCCGGGTGATGAACGGGCATGAACACAACAAGGGTCGAGGGCGCCTCTTAACGAACGTCGCCACTGGCCGCTGGCCAGTCAGCTTAGGCGGCAACTTCAAAGAGGATGAACGTCCAACGTCGAACAAGCCGGCAACCCGTATCAAGTGACGAGCATCCAGCATCCAGAAACAAGTATCCCTGTCACTATGGCACGCCCACCGAATGTTTCGCAATCCCTGCGCTGCCGTGAATATTGCAACTGGCCTCAGCCTCAATTTCGATAGGTCCGGTCATGGCATGCGTCATGGTCAGCGTGAAATTCTCGTTATCCGGTGTGCTGAACATGCCGAACTCCCAGCGTTTGGCCTCCTCGCCGTTGATTTTGACGGTTACCCAGTCTGTATGGTGAAAAAGATTGTTGCCGCTGTGAGACACATGAAGCGTTATGCTGATCGTAGCGCCCATGGGGGCGTTAGTCGGACCCTCGATCCGCACGGAGGATTTATCGGCATACGCCTGCCCCGGCACCCATAGCAGTACCATGAACGTGGATACGACAAAAAAGAACACCCATGTTTGAACTTTAAATTTCATTAGCCATCTCCTTTTCAATCATTTTATCCTGTGGTTATATATCATCGTTATGACCGGGCAAGATATCCATCCTGTCTATAATACAGGTTTTTGGTTGACGTTGTCGCGAACGGGACGCTGAAGCCATCGTTTTTGATACCAGTTGGCGATATGGGGCGCCCGGCCGAACAGATAGACGCCGATAAAGGCCGTGATCAAGATATAGACGCCGCTCCATACCCGTAGGAGGGGCGGCGCCAGGCTGGCGATAATAGCCGAAAATTCACCTCGATGGACCATCGAAAGCCCTGCCCGCAGGGAAACCTTCGGGCTTAGTCCAAACCATCGACTGCCGACATATCCGGTAATGATCTTGCCGACAATCGCCAGAAGCATCAGAGCCATCATCATTCCGACAAAGGAAAGCCCTTCCCCGAGGCGGATGGTTGTGCCGAACCAGAAAAAGAAAAAGGGAAGGGTGACGTCTCGAACGGGAAGGAGGAGGTGCTCGATTTCAGAGGACCTTCCGGTCTCGGACAGCATCACGCCGGCCATAAAAGCGCCTAAGATCTCAGATAATCCCAAGGCGATGGCCAATCCGGCATAGCCCAAGGCCAGACCTACCGCCAAGAGGGGCATAAAGTCGCTCTCGATGTACTTGGCGATGAAATTATTCAGACGCTTGAAACCGAAATGGCCCATGAGGATAGCCCCGGCGGTCAGGACCATGATCTTTAAAACGAGAAGTCCCATGAAGCCTGCGGAGAGGGTCTCGTCGCCATGGACGCTGGCGATGAAAGAAACCACGACGGGGGCCACCAGGTCTTCAAATATGAGGAGGGCCAAAATGAACTCTGTCTCCGGATTGGCCAGCCGTTTCTTTTCGTCCAGCATCTTGGCGGATATGGATGAACTGGTGGCGTAGGCGATCGATCCGATAGTGAATGCCGAAATCACATCCAGGCCGAAGAGCAAGGCAATGCCCATGGCCCCGCCCAGATTCAACGCCACATCCAGAAACCCGGACGGCCAGATGCGTCGGGAAAGGGAAACCATTCGGGTTAACGGGAATTCAAGCCCCAGGATGAAAAACAATAGAACAATCCCGATCTCCGCGGCGATATGGAGCAACTCATTCTTGAGAAACAAAGAGGATACAGCGGCACCCAGGACGATGAAGAGCAGGACCGATGGAAGCCTGAATTTCTGGGAAGCAAAGCTGATGGCGAAAAAAGCGAACAACATCAGCCCTTCCACCAGGAGAAAGGGTATGTTTTCCACGAGTTACCTTTGGTTATCCATTTGGAGTCATTCTTGCCAGCACGATCCTACGACGTCAGGGTGCAGGCATGGCACAGGGAATCAACATTTTTTGTCTGTTCCCGGTTGCCGATGATCATGAGCGTATCGCCGGGCAGGATCATTTCGTCGATATCCGGACTGCCGATGAAATCGTCGCCCCTCTGAATGCCGATGATGGTGGCCCCGGTCTTGGTCCTGATACGGGAATCAATCAATTTTTTGTTGGCCAATTCACTGTTCGGCTCCACCTGAACCCATTCGATCCGGACCTTTTTCAGGAATAATTCCACGCGATCATCGGCCACCGGCTGGTAATCCACGCCAAGAAGGAGGGTACCGAGCTGCCGGGCCTCCTCGTCACTCAGTTTCAAGGTGAAATCCGGCTCATCCTCATCGGATCCGGTAAAATGGTACATTTCCCGTTGCCCGCTCTGATGAAGGATGATCACGATATTCTCTCCTTCGGCTGTTTCAAAGGAATAGCGTTTTCCGATTCCCGGCAGGTCACCGGTCTTGATCTTCATGTCCACCTCCGCATGGTATGTCGTTTGAGGTTCAGGCCAGCCAGAGGGCAGCCCCTTGAAGCTCTTGAAACAGGGCCTGACTGACAGAGCCCACAAAAATCTTTTTCAGCAGTCCCTGGCCCGTCCCGGTCCGGCCCACGGCCACGGCGGCAAAACGTCCTTCGTCGGCCTCCTTCAGAATAACCTTGCTGACAGCGCTTTCTTCAATTCCTTTGAGATGGATCCTTTCTGATGAAAAACCCCTGCTGATCAATATCTCTCTGCTTTTTGAAAGAATCGTGCCCGTGTCTTTGTCGTCGATTCGACCTTTCTTGCCAACCGCGATCACCGTCACGGACTGCCGCTTTTCCAGATGAAGGATATGCGCGATATGGTCCACCATGCGGTCGGAGGCTGCCGAGCCATCCACACAGGCCAGCACATGTTGCCTGTCCATGTCAGGTCTGCGGCAGACCCAGATCGGAAACGTACATGCCTCTTCGAGGAGACCTTTGGTAACGCTTTCGTCAAAGGCCTGCTCCAGCCATGACAAGCCCCTTCTACCCAGGACTACCGCATCATATAGGCCCCTTGTTCCCTCTTGAATGATCTCCATGACCTTGGAGACCCTGCGCCCCTGGAGTTTGGTAATGACCTGATCCGGTTCAAACCCATTTTTGAGGAGATGTGCCCGTGCCGTTTCGAGGGCCTGACGCCCGGTTGTTTCCGACTTCCTCGTCTGCAAATCCGTGTTCAAGTCGCTTTCCCACAGACTTGGCGCCCTGGGGGTCGTATATAAGAGGGTGATCTTCATGCTCTCCTTTTCGGTAAAAAAGTTCCCGACGAATCGAACCCCGAAAAGCCCGTCCTGCCTTTCACTCAGTGTCACAAGTAGATGTCTTTCCATTTGAATGCCTCCCTGGCAAGGCCCCTCCCCGAAACGATGGAAAGGCCATCGGTGCAGCGTCGCCCGAGTCATGGACCGCCCCTGTGCATGCACCTTGTTTTTTCTTTCAAACACAGATAAAATAAAAACCCATTATTCTTTAAACGATGAAGGACAAAAAATCAACCGGCATTTCGGGAAGGAAAGCGATCGGGCACAATGTTATGGATTTTGCGGTAGCTACACCTATACGAGCGATCAGATAGATTCCGTCGATATCAAATGTGGGGATCAAAAGGGGAGGTAATGACATGGCAAAGAAAAAAGTTGTAAAATCGACAGAGGGGAAGGCCCAACGCAAGAGAATCACTCTGGCCCTAAGCGCCCCGGATGCGGGGGCCGTCTACCTGATGGGCGATTTCAACCAGTGGAACCAGAAGATGCATCCGATGAAGCAGGAGGCGGATGGAACCTGGAAAAAGACCATCATGGTGAAGCCGGGCAGATATGAATACCGGTTCCTGGTGGATGACCAGTGGCGGAACGACCCGTCCAACGAACACCTGTGCCCGAACTGCTTTGGGACCAAGAATAACGTCCTGGAGGTCTCCGCATAAAACCCTCGTGACCCGGCTTCCGACGCTGGGTGGGCGTTCATCGGGAGAGGCGCCCGGATGTCTTCAGCCCTGGCACCCAATGTGGTCAACAGGGTGAGAGGACATCTATTGCGCCCTTTCCAGATGGTGCGAGAACAGTCTGCGTTCGTTCGATATTCCGCCTCTCTCGCCGGGTGTCGGGTTATGCGTGAAACCGATTGATTTCAGTCAAAGGCACGTTGGGCCCGGGTTGATATCTTCATGTCGATTTGCGGAGTCCATCCAGGTTCAACAAAAGCGTGGGGGTTTCATGATGCGCCGAATAAACCTTAAAACCCATTTGTGCCCACTGGCACTGATTATTCTCTTTCTTTTTTTGGCTGTTCCGGCACGTTCCCAGGAGCCTGTGCCAGGACCTTCAGCCAATGAATTGGAGGAGTTACTGGGTGTCATCGAAAACCCGGAAAAGCGCGGGGCCTTTGTCAAAGACCTGAAAAGCCTTATCAACGCCAAAAAGGAGTTAGATGACAAAGGGGCAGGGGATAATGCCGCCGGGGAGGAAGACAAACAGCTTTTGATCGTTCGCTGGCTCTTCGAGTGTTTTGACGAAGTGTCCAGAGACGTGAGAAATGTGGCGGTCGCGATGGATGATATGATAGGACAGGCGCCTGAGACCGCCCGAAGGATAAGGTCATTTCTCGCGCAGTCGGAAAACCGCTCCCGACTGTTCACCTTGATCATCAATGCCGGAATTGCCGCGATACTCGCCCTGATCTCTGCACTCCTTCTTGCCCATCCGGTTCAATCGACCATTGGAAGGATGCGGTCTCTCCCGTCAAAAATCGGGTGGGGGTGTGTCTACATCCTCTTCAGAGGAATTCCCTATCTGATCCTGTTCATCGGCTTCAACATATTCTACGAATTGTGGCCCACTTTTCCATCCGGTCGTACGGTTATGCTCCTTTTCTTCAGCCTCCTCTTTTTTTACCGGGTTGCCGCGGCCGTCTTTCAGGTACTGTTCTCTCCGGACGATTCTCACCTGAGAATCCTCGCTGTTTCAGACGAAAATTCCCATTACCTGTGGATCTGGATGCGGCGGTTTGCCATCTATGCCTTTTTCTATTTTATGCTCACCCGGACATTTTTATGGACCCATACGGCCCAGGACTATTTTGCACATCTGCGCGGTCTGTTATTGCTCCCCTTTCCGGTCATGCTGACCCTTTTTATCTTCCAAATTGCCCGCGAATTGAGAACGAAACGGGAACGGGAGAATGAGGAAGAGAAGGGCGTTGAAAAGGTCATGAAAAATGGGCGGAGCCGTGCAACAGAGGCGATCATTCGTTATTGGCCCATCCTTGCCGTAGGATACGCCTGGGCCATTTTCCTATCCCTCATGGTTCAGTATGAAAAGGGGTTTGAGTATCTATTTCACGCTACCCTCGGCACCACGGTGACGGTCCTGGTCATGCTGTTGTGCTTCCGGTCCCTCGATCTTCTGTTTCGACGGTTGTTCCGGATCAACGAGAGGGTCAAAGAACGTTTCCCCGGGTTGGAACAAAGGGCCAACCGATACGTGTTGATTGTCAAGAAAGGACTGGTGACGGCCCTGGCCGTTATCGGGTCTGGAGTGATCGGTGAGATATGGGGGGTCCCGGTCTCTAAATTTGTCTCCTCCGACGCCGGCGGGCTGGTTATCCTCCGGGCCGTCGCCATCATTCTCACGCTGGCGGTGGTTGTTTCCATCATTGAAATATGTAACGGGCTCTCCGCCTACCTTTTAAGAGAGAGAAGGGGCAGACGAAAGAAGGAGATCACCCAAAAGCAAAAAACCTTGATTCCGGTTATTCGAGCGGCCGTCAATATCGCCGCCGCGTTTGTGGGGGGCATTATCATCCTGGATCGTCTGGGCGTCAACACGACCCCCATTCTGGCAGGGGCCGGGATTGTCGGTTTGGCAATAGGTTTTGGGTCTCAGACCCTGGTCAAGGATCTGATCAACGGACTCTTTATCCTCTTTGAAGAGAGCATTCGAGTCGGGGACTGGGCTACGGTGGGCAATCAGGGGGGCATGGTGGAGTCCGTAGGGCTCCGAACCGTAAAGCTGAGGGATATTAACGGCACCGTCCATGTGATCCCCAACAGCACCATCGACTCTCTCAGCAATTACTCGAAAATATACTCCAGGACGGTCATGGATATCGGCATCGCCTACCGGGAGGATGTGGACGAGGTGATCGGGATCCTCAAGGAACTGGGTGAAGAGCTTCAAAAAGATCCGGAATACGGCCCCAGCATCCTGGAACCGCTGGAGATCTTCGGGCTGGACCGGTTTGAAGACTCGGCCGTGATCATACGCGCCCGCTTCAAGACCCAACCTCTCAAGCAGTGGGGCGTCAAGCGGGAGTTCTACCGGCGTATGAAACGGGTCTTTGACGAACGGGGCATTGAGATCCCCTTTCCACACCAGACCCTCTACATGGGCGAACCCAAAAAAGGGAAGGCCCCTCCTCTGCATATCCGGATCCATGGCGAGGAGGAAGAACAAGCGCCGTTTCTGCCGCCCGGTCCTGACGCAACTTCACCTTGAGAGGTTGAATACGCCGATGATGAGGACTCCCGGCCAGTTTCATGATCCTGACCGGCCCACAATCTCGCGCTGACCCATTCAAATCATGATCGCCGGCCCGAAGGTTCGGGATAAGGGAGAACAGGCATGACGACAGGTCTCAAAAACAGCTCAAAAAAGGCAGGGCTGCCCCCCGGCACCCTGGTGCATGTGGGCGAAAAACATACCGAAGCGGTGAAAATCACCCTCATAGACTATAATGAAAACCGCGTGGAAGAAAAGTTGGACGTGAGTCTGGATGCCTGCCTTCCGTTCAAATCCCTCCCGACGGTCACATGGATCAATGTTACGGGGATTCATGATATCGATATAATAAAGCAATTTGGGGAAGCCTTTGACATCCACCCCTTGATTTTGGAAGATATTGTTCATACGGGACAACGTCCCAAGTTGGAAGATTCGGGAGACTATCTTTATATCGTGCTAAAAATGCTTGTCAGCGGCAAGTCGGAAAATGATTTTGATGCCGAACAGGTCAGTCTCGTCCTTGGGTCCAATTATGTGCTCTCTTTCCAGGAACTGGAGGGCGACGTATTCGATTCCATACGGGAAAGAATAAAAATGGGAAAAGGACGGATTCGAAAAGCAGGCAGCGACTACCTGGCCTATAGGCTCATTGACGCCATCGTGGACAATTATTTTGGTGTTCTCGAGTCTGTGGGAGAAAGGATCGAGGGAATCCAGGAGGACGTTCTGGAACAACCCGATCCATCGACGCTCAAGCTGATACAGAATACAAAGAGGGAAATGATCTTCCTCCGAAAATCGCTCTGGCCGCTCCGGGAAGCCATCAGCAGCATGGAGAGGGGTGAATCACCCCTGATCGGAGAAGACGTGAGACCCTATCTCAGAGATGTCCATGACCATACGATTCAGGTCATCGAAACCGTTGAGACATTCCGGGACACGATTTCCGGGACCCTTGATATTTACCTTTCCAGCGTCAGCAACAGGATGAATGAGGTGATGAAAGTCTTAACGATCATCGCTACGATTTTTATCCCCTTGACGTTTATTGCCGGCATTTATGGAATGAATTTCAAGCATATGCCCGAGCTGGAATGGGAATGGGGCTACCTGACGATCTGGATCATCATGCTCGCACTCGGGTGTTTGATGTTGTGGGGTTTCAAGAGAAGGAATTGGCTGTAAAGGGGCAAAAAAAAGCCCTCCGTTGACCGGAGGGCTTTTTTATTGAATTTCGGCGACGACCTACTCTCCCACGCAGTCTCCCACGCAGTACCATCGGCGCTGAAGAGCTTAACTGCCGTGTTCGGGATGGGAACGGGTGTTTCCTCTTCGCTATAATCACCGAAAACTGTAAAAACCGAAATATAGAGTAAACAACCAAAGGGCATAAATAGAAAATTTTTATGGCCAAGCCGCACGACCGATTAGTACCAGTTAGCTCAATACGTTACCGTACTTACACACCTGGCCTATCAACCTTGTCGTCTACAAGGGGTCTTCAGCTTCCGTGTTTCCACGGAAAAGGGATATCTAATCTTGAGGTTGGCTTCCCACTTAGATGCTTTCAGCGGTTATCCATTCCGAACGTAGCTACCCAGCTATGCCGCTGGCGCGACAACTGGAACACTAGAGGTTCGTCCATCCCGGTCCTCTCGTACTAGGGAAAGATCCTCTCAAATATCCTGCGCCCACGAAAGATAGGGACCGAACTGTCTCACGACGTTCTAAACCCAGCTCACGTACCGCTTTAATTGGCGAACAGCCAAACCCTTGGGACCTGCTCCAGCCCCAGGATGCGATGAGCCGACATCGAGGTGCCAAACCGCATCGTCGATGTGAACTCTTGGATGCGATAAGCCTGTTATCCCCGGAGTACCTTTTATCCGTTGAGCGACGGCCCTTCCATGCGGAACCGCCGGATCACTAAGACCTACTTTCGTACCTGTTCGAGATGTCTCTCTCACAGTCAAGCTCCCTTATGCCTTTACACTCTACGGCTGGTTTCCAATCAGCCTGAGGGAACCTTCGCGCGCCTCCGTTACTCTTTAGGAGGCGACCGCCCCAGTCAAACTACCCACCAGACACTGTTCCATGAAGCGCAGGTCTGCCGCCGCCTGGGGTGACATACTGCGGTTCATAAGCGCCTTCCAGTC
>JAWOIH010000401.1:0-11595 GCA_046484725.1 Candidatus Desulfacyla sp.
GCCGATAGCGCAGCAACGGCCCTGGGGAACAGGATCAAGAAAAAGAGGGATCTTGAAAGCGCTGCCGGGTGGGCCGATCGGATTGAGGGGATTCTGGGCGGCGTGGTCATAATGGGCGACGCCATGGCCACATGGGGGGACATTGAACTGGCAGAGGTATGAAAATGGAGGCGCAATGCGCGAGGTGCAAGGAATTGAACGCAAATTTCGAATCTGTCAGCTCCTCCCCAACCCGATAAACCCAACGACCCCAAGCAACTCAATAAACCCCATAACCCAGCCGCCCCGCCTCACAGCTCATACAAGGTGTCATCCACCCGGGGGGGCCGGTATCTGGCGCCTGTAATCGATTTCTTTTCAAAGGCAAACGGATCTTCTCCTTCCAGTAGATCTCCCATTTCCGCTTCAATGGCTTCCGGGTCCTCCCCTGCCTCCATCCTGCGCAGGGCCTCCTCCATTCCGGAACCGAGATTCATCCCCGTCATATCCGTCAATTTGCGCATGAGGTTGGCCGCCTGCTTCGGATCGTTCTCGTCCAGATGCTCCGCCTCCCTTGCAAGGAGGCTCATGGCCTTTTCCATCTTACCTTCGTCGATATCGGGGATCGGGGCTTCATCTTCACCTTCCTGGTTTCGGGGGCTTGCAAAGACCGACATCCTTCGGTCCAGGTTGGTCTTGCCGCACTTGGGGCATGAAGGCCGTTTTTCCGTGTTGATCGATTTGGAAAAGAAATTGAATATCACGTGACAGTGGGGGCAGTAAAATTCGTATATCGGCATGGTTTCCACCTCGCAAACCTGAATTATTTCCGATTTAAGATACCGAGGATACCGCGTTCCTGTCAAATCATTTTTGAAGACCCTCGAAGATTATGCCTTGTCTTTTTTTCTCTGTTGGTATACCCTCCAAGTCAACCTAACTGGCCTATTTTAGTGAACTGATCTGTTATGAAAAATAGTGTGAAAATCGGTGTGCTCTCAGATACTCACCTCCACCAAGTGACCGAGGAATTTGTCGAGATCTATAATCATTATCTGTCTGATATGGATCTGGTCCTCCACGCGGGCGATGTCGTATCGCCGGATGTCATTGATTTCCTTAATGCAAAGGATTTTCATGGCGTCTCCGGCAATATGGATCCCGAGGCCGTCAGGCAGCTTCTTCCGGAAAAAAAGATTATACATTCATCCGGTTACAAAATAGGGCTGATCCATGGCTGGGGGCAGTCCGATGGCCTGGAGGATCGCATTCTCCCCCTGTTTCACAATGTGGACATCATTGTGTATGGACATTCCCACATCGCCTCGAATCACGTGAAGGAGGGGATCCTTTTTTTTAATCCCGGGACCGCAACCGGCTACAGTGCTTCAGGGGAGCATAGCGTCGGCGTCTTGGAGCTGGGTGAGACCGCACGCGGTGAAATCATTCATCTTTGAGGAATCGATATGAAGGTATTGTGGGCGCCATGGCGCATGGAATATATCCTGTCGGATCAGAAGGCGGGGACATGCATCTTCTGCCCTGGAGAAAATCGCGATACGGATAGATCAAGGCTTATTCTGCATGTGGGCGATCTGTCCATGGTAATGATGAACCGGTTTCCCTATATCAATGGACACCTTCTGGTTGCCCCGGTGAGGCACGTCAAGGAATTGGGATCGCTCTCGCCGGATGAGAGGTTGGACCTCTTGACAATGGTTACGCGTTCCGTTGAAATCCTAAAAAAAGCCATGAACCCTGAAGGATTCAACGTGGGCCTGAATGTCGGCAAGGTGGCCGGAGCGGGCGTTGAAGACCATATGCACTTCCACATTGTCCCACGGTGGAACGGCGATAACAATTATATGACGGTCTTCGGGGAGGTGAGGGTTATTCCGGAGCACATTGAGGAGACCTATCACAGGCTGTTAACGCATTTCAAGGAAGTTAACATCGTTCACGGAGGTGAGGAATGAAACATGTAAAGGCGATCATCGTCATCCTGTTTTTGCTTATTGTCGTTATTGTGGC
Source organism: Candidatus Desulfacyla sp. (assembly GCA_046484725.1). Classification (GTDB taxonomy): domain Bacteria; phylum Desulfobacterota; class DSM-4660; order Desulfatiglandales; family Desulfatiglandaceae; genus AUK324. The sequence goes on from JAWOIH010000401.1 coordinate 2,011, forward strand.
GGTTCAGAACTACCAGGCCCTGACAACCGCCATCCGTTTCAAGGTCGATCTGCGTTTCTTCAAGGCCGAGACCCCCAACCTGCCCATATTTCTGATTGCCATTATCACGTTTCTTATCGGTGTGTTGTGCATATGGGTATATGGGATTTCCGAACGTCTTGATTACAGGCGGCAGATCAAGATGCTGATGAAGGATGTGAGGGATAAAGAACAGGAACTGAACTCTCTCAGGAATCTCCCAGTCACCAGCGAGGCTATGGACTCGGACCGACCTCCCGTCAGTGCATGAGAAACAGCGTCACAGGTTGACCCCTTGCCCACATCCGGCTTTTGTCCGGGGCAGGGAAGGCATCACGACTGCTCAAAGTAGGAGAAATAGCGGTGCTGCAATCCATTTGGCAATGGCTTCTTGAACCGGGGGTCCGGCAGATCCTAATCGTCTCGGTGATCGCCCTGCCGATCGGGCTTTTTCTGGGCTTCCGGATCAGACCCGCGAATAAGGAAAAGAAGAAGACCATCGCCAGCAAGGGGGATAAATCCTTCTTCAAGGGGATACAGTACCTCCTTTCGGACGATCACGATCAGGCCATCGAAGAATTTACCAAGTCCGTACAGGTGAACTCAGACACCATTGAGACCTATGTGGCGCTGGGCAATCTGTACCGTTCAAAAGGCGACATAGACAGGGCGATCCGGATCCGGCAGAATATCGTATTGAGGCCGAATCTGGATGAGCGCATAAAGATCCGGGCCATTTTCGATCTGGGTAAAGACTACCGGAAAGGGGGGTTTCTGAACCGCGCCCTCAAGACCTTTCTTGAGGTGGAACGACACGATCCTTCGGATGTAAAAACCTTAAGAGAGATTGAAAAGATCTACGAAGAGTTAAAGGACTGGGAGAACGCCTATGACACCCGACAGAAGATCGCGAGATTAGAGAAGGGAGATCACGGGCACATCCTGGCTCACCATCTGGTCGAGGCAGGAAAAATCTGCCAGGATGGGGACCCGGGGCGGGCAAAATCTCTCTTTTCCAAGGCCGTATCTACGGACAGGCGGTGTGTGGACGCCTACCTTCATCTGGGAGATCTTTATTTTGCCAAACAGGAGTACAAAAAGGCGATCTCTACCTGGAAGAAGGTCGTTGAAATCACACCCCAGTTCACGTTTCTGGCATATCGCCGTCTCGAAGGCGCTTATTCTCGGATGAAGGATCTGGAGCCGGTGGGAAATTTCCTGAAGGAGTGTTCTCGGTCCAACGCCGATGCATTTACCCACATGGCCCTGGCCCGTTACCTGAATAATGAAAACGATGCGGAAGCTGCATTGGGCGAAATCGAAAAGGCACTCGAACTGGACCCTTCTTTCTGGGAGGCCAGACGATTCAAGGGAGAGATCCTCCTGAACCAGGGGAGGGAAAGAGATGTGATCAACGAATATCGTGACCTCATCGCGCATCTGAACGTGCCCTATCTGAGGTTCCAATGCGCCCACTGCGGCTTCGAGCCTGCCGAACTCCAGTGGAAATGCCCCCAGTGCAACCGATGGGATACCATCGGCCTGATAGATTCCAAGGGCGCAGTCGGCTGATCCCGCTACGGGAACCCTTCCATGAAGGATGGGCGACACAGGGGAGGAATTAGACACGGGGGCAAGGATCTGGATTTCTCAGATCAACCGTCAAAAGAAGATGTTCAATCGTCAATTCTTTGATTCCAAATGACCCAAATGACACCTATGCTGAGGCAATACATGGGCATCAAGGATCAATTCCCTGATGCCATTTTATTTTTCCGTATGGGTGATTTTTATGAGATGTTTTTCGATGATGCGCGGATCGCCTCCAGGATCTTGGGTATTACCCTGACATCACGGGGGACCTATAATGGAGACAAGGTGCCCATGTGCGGTATTCCCCACCATGCCCATCGCGCTTATATCGGAAAACTGCTGGACAGCGGATGGAAGGTGGCCATCTGCGAGCAGATCGGGGATCCCGGATCGACCCAGGGGATTGTGAAGCGGGAGGTCGTGAGGCTGGTGACGCCCGGGTCGGTGGTAGATGAAAAAGAGCTCGACGAGAAGACCCATCTCTTCATGGCCGCCGTATCGGGAGACGAGGGGGCCTACGGACTGGCGCACGTGGACCTTTCCACGGGCGAGTTCAGGGTGACGGAGATGGGGTCGTTCGAGGCTGTTTTAGATGAACTGGCGAGGATCGATCCGGCCGAGGTCCTGATTCCTGAAAACGATCATCCGGCGATCCGGAAGGCCCTTTCCGGTTACCGGCTGGAGGTGCTGAAGAGGGATTCATATGATCCCCTTGATGCATCGTCGGTCCTGAAAGAGCAGTTGCGGGTAAGATCCCTGACCGGATTCGGATGCCAGGACATGCCCCAAGGAATCATCGCAGCCGGGGCCATCGCATCTTACCTGCGGGACACCCAAAAAGGATTCCCCGAGCACATCAGAGAGATCGTGACCTACCACATGGGCGACTATATGGTCCTGGACGGGTCCACATGCGCCCACCTGGAGCTGTTGAAGACCCTGCGACGGCAGTCGGTGAAAGGATCTCTCTTCCACATCCTTGATCAAACCGTCACCCCGATGGGGAGCAGGCTCCTCAAAAACTGGATCTCTTATCCTCTTGTCAATCTTGATAAGATCCGGGAGCGATCAGCGGCCGTCGCCTGCCTCAAGGAGGCCCCCCTGTTGAGGAGAGAAATACGGGATGAGCTGAAAAAAATCTATGATATTGCGCGGCTGAACGGTCGGATCGCCCTCAAGAGGGCCAATGCAAGGGATCTTATCGCCCTCAAATCCTCTCTCTTGAGGCTCCCTTTCATCAAGGAAGCCCTGAAGGATTCCAACAGCACCCTGTTATCCGCCATTGCCTCAAACCTGGATGCCCTTCAAGATATTGCACAGCTGATAGAATCGTCGATCCGCGAAGAACCGCCGGTCTCTCTGAAGGAAGGCGGAATTATCAAAGAGGGGTATGATGACGCGCTGGACAGATTGATCTCTTTGAGCCGCGACGGAAAGAGCTGGATCGCCCGATTTGCCCGTTCTGAGCAGCAAAAGACCGGAATCTCGAGCCTGAAGGTGGGATTTAACAAGGTCTTCGGATATTATATCGAGGTCACCAAGTCCAACCTCCATCTCGTGCCCGACGACTATATCCGGAAACAGACCCTGGCTAATGGCGAACGATATATTACGGAGGCGTTGAAGGTCAAAGAAGGGGAGGTGCTGGGCGCCGAAGAAAAGAGGGTCGAGTTGGAAGGCGAGATTTTCGAGGGTATCCGCAAAAAAATTGCGCTAGAGAACCAGAGAGTGACAGAGACGGCGACCCGTGTTTCACAGATTGATGTGATTGCCGGATTGGCAGAGGCTGCAGAGGCCAACGATTACACCTGTCCGGAAGTCAACGACGGCACCACGCTCGATATTCTTCAGGGAAGACACCCTGTCATTGAGCTGAGCGTCAAGGAGGAGGATTTCGTCCCCAACGACATCCATTTGGATTCTGAAAAACAGCAGGTGATGATCATCACCGGGCCCAATATGGCGGGTAAATCCACCATCCTGCGGCAGACGGCGCTGACCGTGCTAATGGCCCAGATGGGGGGATTCGTACCCGCGTCAAGGGCGGTCATCGGTCTGGTTGACCGCATTTTCACGCGTGTCGGCGCATCAGACGATCTGGCAAGAGGACAGAGCACCTTCATGGTGGAGATGAATGAAACAGCCAATATTTTGAGGCACGTGACCCCCAAAAGCCTGGTCATTCTGGACGAGATCGGCCGGGGAACCAGCACCTATGATGGTCTGAGCATCGCGTGGGCTGTTGCAGAGGCCCTGCACGATAGAGAGGGGAAGGGCGTCCGCACGCTTTTCGCCACCCACTATCATGAACTGACCGAGCTTGTGACCACCCAGCAGAGGGTCAAAAATTTCAATATTGCGGTCCGAGAATGGAATGACAGGATTATTTTCCTGAGAAAGCTGGTCCCTGGGGGGACCAGCCGGAGTTACGGAATCCAGGTTGCCCAGATTGCGGGAATCCCGGAGGCCGTTATCCGGCGGGCTAAGGAGATTTTGAACAACCTCGAGAAGACCGAGGCGGATGAAACCGGCAGGCCGCGTCTGGCCCGTCATCGGGCGTCCGAATCGGGGGAAGGGGATATGGTGCAGTTGGCCCTTTTCGGGTCCGGGGATCGGGAAATGAGAGAATGGATCAGGGCCCTTGATATCGAGGCCATGACGCCGGTGGAGGCCCTGGTGGCGCTCAACGATCTCAAGAAGCGCGTGAATTCCGGGCAGATGTAACTGACTGACGAGACGATTCCGGTTGACGGAAGGGCCTAAAGTGACGAAAATGCAAAGAGGTGATACAGGGTGACTGGCGCTGTGGATGTGTTCAAAGGTTTTCCGCTTCACAGCAGGATTGAAGGGGGCAGGGGTTTAGGATCAACGAAGATCGTTCGGGCATGAAAAACAGGACTCACTACATCTGGATGGTTTTCTTCCTGGCGGGCTTTCTTGTCGCATCTCCCACGGCCTTTTGCAGCGGCAAGGAGGGGCCGGAGATCCTGCTCGAGGCCGCCGGTCAGTGCAGAAAGGACCTGGACGGCTCGGCAAAAAAGAGGAAGTACCGCCATCACTGGCTCAACTGCATCGATCGCTACAAAAAGGTCTGCACGGGATATCCCACCAGTTCTCAGGCCGCTTGGGCACTGTATCGTTCAGCCGAGCTTTATACAGGGCTGTACAGGTTCTCCGCCCTTGCCAAGGACCTGGATGAGGCGATCGCTCTTTACAGGACGCTGATAGACAAACACAAGGACCATGCCCTGGCCGATAATGCCCAGTACAGGATCGGCGAGATCTATTATAAATACAGAAATGATCCGACCCAGGCCTATGTGGAATTTCTCAAGGTCGACGTCAACTTCCCATCGGGGAACATGCGGCCCAAGGCCAGACAGATGCTCAATAAGCTGGCAGAGACCCTCAGCATCAAGGAGAGACAGGCCGGGCAGGCTGAGGTCGGTTCCCCGTCCAAACTCAGCCGGGTGCATGTCAAGGATATCCGGCACTGGTCCACCCCCAATTACACGCGGGTGGTGATCGATCTGGAGGGCCCTGTCGCCTATGAACACCACCTGCTGAAGGCCGACCCCGATCACGATAAGCCTCGCAGGATCTATATGGATCTCAAGAACGCACGTATCCCCAAGGGTATTGACAGTGCGGTCCCGATCAAAAGTGATCTGCTTCAGGGGGCCAGGGCGGGGCAATATACACTGGATACGGTGCGCGTGGTCCTGGATATAGAAAGGATAAGCGGTTACAAGGTATTTCACCTCTATGATCCTTTCAGGATCGTGGTGGATGTGCAGGGGCTGAAAGACGCCGACACGAAGCCCCAGCCCCAACTCACAACCCAAAAGCGGGATGTCAGGAGGGGGATCCGGAAGGAGGAGGCGCCTGACCCTACGGTCTCGCTGGCCCGGCAGCTCGGTTTGACCGTCAAGCGAATCGTCATCGACCCGGGACATGGCGGAAAAGATCCCGGTTGTCGAATTGGGGGCCGTTATGAGAAGGATATCACCCTGGATATTGCCAGGCTGCTGGCCCAAAAATTGAGAGAAAAGATCGGGTGTGAGGTCTTCCTCACCCGAGATAAAGACATCTTTCTGTCTTTGGAGCAGCGGACGGCCATTGCCAATATGCAAAAGGCGGATCTGTTTATTTCACTCCATGTCAATGCCCACAAGGACCAACGGATCCATGGACTGGAGACCTATTTTCTCAATATGGCCACGGATCAGAGTGCGGTATTGGTAGCGGCACGGGAAAACGCCACATCAGAGAAGAGCATCAGCGATCTCCAGACTATCTTAAACGACCTCATGTTGAATACCAAGATCAATGAATCGAGCCGACTGGCCCATAACGTCCAGAATGGGATGGTGGGGGGCGTCAGCAAGTCGTATGCGGGGATCAGGAGCTTGGGCGTCAAACAGGCCCCTTTTTATGTCCTGATCGGCGCTGAAATGCCTGCGGTTCTGGTGGAGGTGGGCTTTCTCAGCAATCGCAGAGAAAGGGAGCGGCTGGTCGACAAAAAATACCAGAAGAGCATCACGGACGGCATCTACGCCGGGATCAGGAGCTATATCAAGAGTATCGATCAGGCCTACCAGGGAGGCTGAACCCCTTACTTCATCCTCAGGTATGCATCGATAAACGTGTCGATGCCCCCATCCATGACCTTGTCTACGTTTCCCTCTTCCACATTTGTCCGGTGGTCCTTGACCAGCCTGTAGGGATTAAACACATAGGATCGGATCTGACTCCCCCATGCGATCTCTTTCTGGTTCTGGTGCATCTCATGCTTCTTCTGTTCCAATTTGTCTTTTTCAACATCATAGAGCTTTGACCTCAGCACCTTCATGGCCATGTCCTTGTTGCGGTGCTGGGACTTTTGATTCTGGCACTGAACCACGATTCCAGAGGGAAGGTGGGTAATCCTTATGGCTGAGCTGGTCTTGTTCACGTGTTGCCCACCCGGCCCGCTGGCCCGGAAGGTGTCAATCCGAAGGTCGTTTTCATCGATTTCGATCATAATGTCCGTGTCCACTTCAGGCAGGACCGAGACCGACGCAAAGGTGGTGTGCCGTCTTCCCGTGGCGTCAAACGGAGATATTCTGACCATGCGGTGGATGCCATGCTCCGACTTGAGGTATCCATATGCATAGGTGCCGGAAACGGTAAGGGTCACGTTTTTGATGCCGGCCTCATCTCCCGGAAGATAGTCGATGACCTGTACATCCATCCCCTTGTTCTCACCCCATCGCGTGTACATCCTGAAAAGCATTTCCACCCAATCCTGGGCCTCGGTTCCCCCTGCCCCCGCATTGATGGCGACAATGGCGTTGCGCTTGTCATCCGGATCTCCGAGGAGGGAGGTTAATTCCATCCCCCTGATCCCCTTCTGGAGGCGCGCCACATCATGGCTTACCTCTTTGAGAACGGTTTCATCGTTTTCTTCGTTGGCGATTTCAGCGAGGATCCTTGTGTCTTCTGTCTCTTTGTAGAGTTTTTGCCAGGCGTCGAGCTGTTCCCTCATCCAGGCCCTCTCCTGGCTCAGGCGGGAGACCTCTTCCTGATCCTTCTGCCAGAAACCGGGGGTGGCCATCAATTTTTCGATTTTATCGAGTTCCTGCTGATGGCTGTCCAGGTCAAAGATGACCTCTTAGCGCATCGAGTCGTTCCATCATCCATTCGATTTTTTCGGTGATCTCTTCAAACATGGCCGTCGCCTCCGTTACTGACTGTTTCGTGTGGCTGATATTCTAATCTCAGAAAAAAATATTTCAAGTCGAGTTTGTCCCCTGTCGGCCGATCGAGGGAAAGAAAGGAGGTATCAACCACCCTAATCCTGTTTCCTCCAAAACCTTAAGCCGTTTCATAGGGTTATAGCATTTTCCACTTCCTTCTCTTATGAATGGCAACAATCATTCACTATAATGCTGGTCGAATGCCGATTCAACAACTATTTGGGAGTCCTGCATGAGTTAGAGGGTATGGATGATGTCATCGGTTTCCGCTGTATGTTGCGATTTAGGGCTGATTGTGTGACCTTTCTTATCGCAGGGTCCCCTTGATTATTTTCCCTTTTCATGGGATGGTATAATAGACACGGGGCAATGACGCCATGCCTATTTTTCTCGCCTCAACAAAAACTTTGGAGTCAGCCGATGAAGAAGACACGATACCTGTTGACAGGAACAAGGCAGAGACTGCTGATCGGCCTCGCGCTTCTCCTGTTGAGCTGGACCGTGCCCTCTTGGACCGGGGCTCGGGAATACGGGATTGCATCTCGATACGTGGGGGATTGTGGTATTGAGAACGATCCAGATGTCATTTTCTCGGAGGATTTTGAAGGGGGTGTGCTTGAGACTGTCTTATCGGGATGGGAATACGCTGCCCATGAAGAGCGTATGGCCATTGACTCAGACACCCCGGCTCTCTCCACAGGGAGTCAGTCTTTGTTTATGCGCGGAAGCGCGGATATGTACCAGCGGCTCCTGCCCGGCTATGATCAACTCCATATTCGATTCTATGCGAAATTCGAGGCGTGTTGCAAGGGTGCCGGTCACTGGGTCTGGCTCGGGGGACGCAATCCGTCCGTGCCCTGGCCCTGGCCGGAGGCGGGGACGTGCCCTCACGGGGATGAACGATGGGCGACCGGCGTAGAGCCCATGGGGACCCATTGGAGCTGGGATTTTTATACCTACTGGATGGGAATGCGATCCGCGCCCAGCAGCGATTGCTGGGGCAATACCTTTAGCGGCCGACCGTCTCCCTGGCCTGTACCGAAGGATGAGTGGATCTGCGTGGAATTCATGGTGAAGATGAATGACCCGGTGACGGCCCATAACGGCGAGCAGGCGTTCTGGATCGATGGGGAAAAGATGGCCCACCTTGGCCCCGGTTTCCCTGTGGGGACCTGGATATGGGACGGATTCTATCCCGACGATAACGGCCGCCCCTTTGAGGGGTTTCAATGGAGAAAGGACCCGGGCCTCAACATCAACTATGTCTGGCTCGAACACTACGTGCCCAACGACCCTGGCTGCGGCTGCTGGTTTGACGACCTGGTGATTGCGACTAAGTACATAGGACCGATTTCAAAGGGCCTATCGACAATCTATGTGGATCCGAGCGGTTCGTGCAACGGATGCACGCCATGTTTTTCAAGCATCCAAGGGGGGATCGATGCAGCGGGCAGCGGGGCTGTTGTCAAGGTGCTCCAGGGACGCTGCCCTGAGCATATTACCATTCAAGAACCCAGAGATCTGGACCTCCAGGGGGGGTGGGACCCCGGCTTCACGATCCAGACCTCAACAACGGCAGTCCAGTCCATGACGATCCATGGCCGGTCCGGCACGGTTGCTGTGAGTAATTTTACAATAGAATAGCCGCCCATAGCCCTTCGGAAACGATGGGCACTCGGATTTTGCACATAATCATTGATCATATGAGCCATTTTGTATAACATTATGAATATGACCATGTTTTTGGTCGGGCAAAGCTCTAAACAGGATGGAAAGGGCATGTTGAACGTGAATGGAGTCAGGGGGGTGAATATAGGTTTTGATGAAACATAGAGAACTGAAGGTCGGAAGAAATGATCCCTGCCCGTGCGGGAGCGGGCTCAAGTATAAGAGGTGCTGTCTTAACAGGGAAACCATCGACCCTTTGGCCGAAAACAAAGATCTGTATCGCAAGAAATACAACATTCGGTTGAAAGAGGAAGCGGATATCGAAGGCATCCGGAGGGCAGGGCGGCTGGCCTTGAGCACCCTCGATCTGGTGGCCTCACATATAGCGCCGGGAATCACCACGGATGACATTAACGCAATGGTTCACGATTTCACCTTACAAAACGGCGCCATCCCCGCCCCGCTGAATTACCGAGGCTTTCCGAAAAGCGTTTGCGTATCGGTCAACGAGGTTATCTGTCACGGCATTCCCGGAGAGCGGGTATTGAAGGATGGGGACATTGTCAAT
>JAWOIH010000416.1:0-21104 GCA_046484725.1 Candidatus Desulfacyla sp.
GCTGCGGGTCCGAGGCCTCGTGGTTTACCGAAGAACGACCTGTCGAAATCGACGCGTTTTGGAAGGATGCTTATGCGGAAATCGATACTATTTCAAATAAGGTCGCACAAGTGCAAAAAGCCGGATATATTCCGGTTGCTACTTTTGTTCTGCCTGAAAATTGTTGGACTGAACATTTTTACGATCCACAAGTTCCTGCACAGAAAACCTTCCTGAAAAAATACACAGGTAATAAGACTGCTGAGGAACTCATCGCAAACCAAAGGCATGAAGCTGAGTTATATTACAAATACAAAGAGTTTTACGGCTATGTTTTCTATATTGGGAAAAAGATATGAATCATGTTGTTGAAGAGTTTTATGTTTTTTAAGGCTTCTAACAACGGCATCCAGCGGATGCGCAGGACGTGCCGCTAATGCCGCCCGTTGCTGATGAAAACTCCCATAAAAGGGGCACGTTTCTGGATGTCGGCGAGGGGCAGCATCTCCACTACTGGTCAGGGGAAAAGGCGTTGTCCTCATAACCCGGCGGGGCCTGACCAGGTCGCCTGCAAGTGAAAAAGACTCGCCTTTGTCACACCCCTCCGTGTGAAACCATGTCGGAGGTCTCAGCTGAGCAACATCCGGCAACGATTCTCCGATCCCTTGTCCCCCTGGCGCCTTCTTGCGGCTCTCTCAATTTCTAACCACGCGGCGGGCCTTCCCGTGGACCGTCGTCGGGCGGATGGAGAGGTGGCCTTTCTCGAAAGCGTTTCTCCAGTTTTTCATTGATTTCATCGAACTTGATCTTCTGTTTTTCATCCAGCCTTGTCCTGATCTGGACCTTAACCTGCTCGTGAAGTTCCTTTATCTGGGGACGGTATTGCAGCTTGAGATCGGATGCCTTCTTGTCAAAGGCCATAACAATGGGCCGGATCTCCTCCTGCTGGGCCGGCGTCAGGTCCAGGTCTTGGGTGAGCCGTTCAACAATTCTTTCACCACGGGGCGGCCTGCTATGCAATATCTTCTCTATCTTTTCCTCAAAATAGAGGCTTGCCCCCAGAATGCCGGTCAATGCGCCCACACAAAAGATAAGGGCCACGCCCGCCGCTAATTTCAACGTGGGTTTGGTTCCTGTCATGATGCACCTAGAATCTGAAACAGGGAATCATCGAATCCGGTTTCCACGAACACCCTTGCCATCTCGCACTCGGAGAGGAAGTCCATCTGCTGGTAGAGGAGAGCGCCGAGGACCAGGAATATCACGGCGGCCGCAGGGACGAAGTGCCAGACGTAGCCTTCAAAAAGGGCCGTCAACCCACGTCGGAATGTCAGCGGTTCCAGACCCTTGACGCGGACCATGACGCGCTTCTCCCAGGCATCTCCGATTTCAATGTTTTCCCCTGCCTTATAGACGGACGAAAAAACCCGCAGGACCTTCTTGAAATCTTCCCTTTTGAGGTTCATCATTTTTTCTCCTCTCTTTCCATGAGTCCGGAAAGGAGTTTTCGCAGCCTTATCCGAGACCTGAAGGAGCGGACCTTTACATTTGTTACGCTCCATCCCAGGAGCTCAGCGGCCTCTTTTCCGGTCATTCCTTCCAGGTAAACCATCTCCACCACCATACGGTCTTCCGCAGATAAACAGCCCAAGGCCCAGGTCAGGACCTCTTTGGCCTCCTCCTGCCGGGCTTTTCCGTCCGATGAGTCGGTTGATTCTGACGAGATCACGGCCTCCAGCCATTCCGCGTGCCGTTCGGACAGGCCGCTCATGGGCGATTCCTGCGTGTGATAGGCCTTTCTCCAGTAGTCGCAGCATGTCCTGACGGCAATAGTAGAAAGCCATTTCTTGAAATGGCTGTCAGGATCGAACCCCGGCAGAGACTGGTAGGCCTTTATAAAAACCTCCTGGGCCATGTCCTCCACGTCCTTCGGAGGGATCCGCCTTTTGATCATCGTGAGGGCATGGTCTTTGTATCGATCCAATAATAAACCAAAGGCATTCGCCTCCCCCTGAAGGATACGCCGTACGATTTCGGAATCTTTGGGTGCGTCCAACATGCCCGTTAGGTCTCATCATGGATCTCGCCGTCAATAGCCGTGATATTACCAGCCAATGCCGACGAAAATGACAGTTATCCAGTATCCGTTCATAGTTATCTGGAGATAGCAGAAACCGAGGCCCGATAACCGATCCCGCCGCCCCATTTGCGCTGGTTTGCGGTTCGGGTGTTTTGCCATAATAAACGGCATATCAGGTGGTCCCGACCCCTGACCCGATGGGCATCTGCACCGTATCTGCCTTTTATATCGGAGTCGTTTCCCAAAAGGTTACGATTTATCTGAGTATCGCCCTGCTTTTCCGCTATTTCTAAAGCTCAGCCGTCAGCCGCAGGCCGAAGATCCAGCCCTTGGGGCTGTCTCCCGCCTTCATGGCGTCTTTCATATACTGCACGTCACCGGTAATTGCAAAGATGTCGTTCAGGGCGCACCGGACATAGGTCTCGAACACATGGGTATGGTCCACGTCCAGGTTGCCGCCAGTCATATGGGCATAGCCGATCCCGATATTGTCGGAAGACCGTCCCCAGAGGTTGCCTCTGATATTGAGCCCTCCCGAATACACCGCCTTGTAATCAATGGCCGCCGCGTCGTCCTGCCAGCCAAATCGGATCCATACGCCCAGGGTGTCTCCCAGCTGCTGATCAAATGAGGTAATGGCGCACATCCGCCGTTCCGTGTGCGTCCCTTCGGGATTGGGAAAGGCATCGCTCGACAGCCCCAGGACCAACCAGGCGATAGTTTCCCTCTCCCAGGGCTGTATCCGCGGCATAGCCCACCTGCATGAAATAGGCGTTGTAAGGTTCATCGAACTGTCCTTCCCTGCCAGTGCTCCCCAGGGACATGGCCACCCCTTTCACAGACACCCGGTCGATCTCCCATTCGACGGCGCCGCCCAAATCGTAGGAGGGGAGAAACGCATTGGGTGCGTTTATCAACGCCTCGTTCATGAACTGGGTGTACTCGTCATTGGAATAGGCGTTTTCATCCATGTAATCAGTGGCGTCGATGATACCGCCGGTGACCCCCAGGGTGTGGCCCTCACCAAAAGTGAAGGTGTGTTTGTACCACGCGGTGAGCAGGTAGTCTCGGTTCCGGCCGTTAATGTTCTTGCAGTCGTCCTCCAGGTCGGCGGCCCACAACGCCAATATAAACGGAGACTGCCCTTCTCCCATTAAACCGTTCCCGGCCCCGAATCCGAACTTGACAAAGACCTCGTCATTGTCTGTAGGGACGAAATCGATTTCCGGCTGAATGGCCAAGGCCCCTCGTCCCCTGCTCTCAAAGCCGGGGGCGTCGCTGATGCTCTGATATTGAAATGCCCCGGAAATGACGCCCCCGATAGACAGGTTGTCGGTAATCTCGTAAGCGGATCCCCTGCCTGCCGATAAAAAGATGAATGAGATCGCCAACAGCAACCTGAATCTCAGGGTATGTATCGGCTTCATGATAGAAATCTCTTGACCCGCGTCAAAAAGAATTGTTGTAATGGCCTCCCCGGGCGCATCCACCTGTTATGCCCCTGAGGGGGAGCGACAACCGTTTGACCGGACCCGGAGATGTCCAACCCTACACCATTTTGATAAGGAAAGAAAAGAGGAAGATGACCATGAATAGTGCGGAATCTGCTCCGTCCCTGGACTTTATCCGGGCGATCATTACAGAAGACGTAAAGGCAAACAAGAACGGGGGGAGGGTCCATACCCGGTTTCCGCCCGAGCCCAACGGCTATCTCCATATCGGACATGCCAAGTCCATCTGCCTCAATTTCGGTGTTGCGAAGGAGTTCAGCGGCCTCTGCAATCTTCGGTTCGACGACACCAACCCGACCAAAGAAGAGGAAGAATATGTGGCATCGATCAAGGAGGACGTCCGGTGGCTCGGGTTTGACTGGGAGGACCGTCTCTATTATGCGTCGGACTATTTCGACCGACTCTATGAATTTGCCCTTCAGCTCATCAGGGACGGCAAGGCCTATGTGTGCGACCTGGGACCGGAGGAGATCCGTGCCTACCGGGGCACCCTGACCGATCCGGGAAAGGACAGCCCCTACCGAAATCGATCCGTTGAGGAGAATCTGACCCTGTTTGAACGGATGCGGGCCGGCGAATTCGAGGACGGGGCCTGCGTACTGCGGGCGAAAATCGACATGGCGTCGCCCAACCTGAATATGCGCGACCCTGTGCTCTACCGGGTGCTTCACACCCCCCATCAACGGACAGGGACAAAATGGTGCATCTACCCGATGTACGACTTTACCCATGGTCAGTCGGATTCCATCGAGGGGATTACCCATTCCCTCTGCACGCTCGAGTTTGAAGATCACCGGCCCCTGTACGACTGGTTCATCCGGGAGCTCCAAATCTTTGCGCCGCGGCAGATCGAGTTTGCACGGCTCAATCTCTCCTATACCGTCATGAGCAAGCGCAAGCTCCTGGAATTGGTTCGCGGGGGGCACGTGAGCGGATGGAACGATCCCCGTATGCCCACCCTGTCGGGCATGCGGCGACGGGGGTACACGGCCGAGGCCATCCGCGATTTCTGCGACCGGATCGGGGTTGCCAAAAAGGAAAGCATGGTGGACATCGGACTCCTGGAACACTGCCTTCGGGAAGACCTCAATCTGCGGGCACTGCGGAGGATGGCCGTCCTCCATCCCTTGAGGGTGGTGATTGACAACTATCCGGAAGATCAGGTGGAATATCTCGATGCCGAAAACAACCCGGAAGATCCGGCCATGGGATCTCGCCAGATCCCCTTCTCGCGGGTCCTCTATATCGAGCAGGAGGATTTTCGCGAGGACCCGCCCAAAAAGTACTTCCGCCTGGCCCCCGGTCAAGAGGTCCGGCTGAAACATGCCTTTTACATTACCTGTGAACGCGTGGTGAAGGACGAAACCACCGGAGCGGTGATTGAGCTTCGCTGCACCTATGATCCAAAGACCCGGGGGGGATGGTCTCAGGACGGCCGGCGGGTCAAGGGGACCCTCCACTGGGTGTCCGCAGCCCACGCCATCGAGGCCGAGGTGCGTCTCTATGATCATCTCTTTGTAACGCCCAATCCCGCTGACCCGAAGGAAGGCGCCGATTTCACATCGCTTTTGAATCCCAAATCGATCGAGACCGTCACCTCGTGCAAAATCGAGCCCAGCCTGGCGGCCCCAGGCCCGGGGGCCCATTTCCAATTCCTGAGACTGGGGTACTTCTGTGTGGATGCCGTTGATTCCACGGTTGACAGGCCGGTGTTCAATCGAACGGCGACCCTGCGCGATACCTGGGCCAAGATCGAAAAGACCCGGCCTGAGGGTGACATGACCGCAAAGGCCCGGCAGTCCGGCGACCGGAAAGGGGTCGCCCCGGTCGATGGAAAACGGGGTGACGTGGCGCCGGGGGAGGATGAGATTACGATCGATGATTTTGCCAGGATTGACCTGCGCGTCGGCGTGGTGCGGGAGGCGGGTCTTGTCAAAGGGGCAAAAAAACTGATCCGGCTCATGGTGGATCTTGGGGAAGGCCGGCTGCGGCAGATCTTCAGCGGCATCCGGTCCGCCTATGCCGATCCGGGGATCCTGGTGGGGAAAAAGGTGGTCGTCGTTGCCAACCTGAAACCCCGGCAGATGAGCTTCGGCCTGTCCGAGGGGATGGTCCTGGCCGGGGTCGGGGACGACCGCCTCGGGATTGCCACGGTGGAAGGCGACCTCCATCCGGGGGATAAGGTGATGTAATGAGGTCGGAAGTCAGAGATCGGAGGTCGGAAAAGACCGGACATCCAGCAACCTGCAACCCGTTTTGAGTTGTTAAGCTGTTGAGCCGTTAAGAGCACCCATCAGCTATCAGTCATGGGCAACGAGTACCCAGATCCAGTTTCCATGCGCGAGACACACGACTGAACGAACACCGGCATAACGGCCGGAGGATCAGGGAACAAACACGTGTCTGCGGTAGTAGACAAGCTCGCTGATCGATTCCCGGATGTCGCTCAGGGCCAGATGGGATTTTTCTTTCTCGAAAGGGGGGAGGTTGGGATACCACCGTTTGACCAGTTCCTTGACCGAGCTGACGTCGATGTTGCGGTAATGAAAGAAGGCCTCGAGCCTTGGCATCTGCCTAAAAAGGAAACGGCGGTCCTGGCCGATGGAGTTGCCGCACAGGGGCGACGCGCCCCTTTCACAGTATCGGGACAAAAATTGAAGCGTCTCCTCTTCGGCCTGACGACAGGTGCGGGAGGCGGACCGGATCCGGTCCAGCAGCCCTGAGGCCCGGTGGTGTTCCAGGCTCCAGGGTTCCATGGCGGCAAGGATATCCTCGGGATGGTGGATGACCAAGTCCGGCCCCTCGGCCACTGCATTGAGCTGGTTATCCGTGACAATGGATGCGATTTCAACGATCACATGACGGTCCGGATCCAGTCCCGTCATTTCAAGATCGATCCAGACCAGATGCTTTGCCAATTCACGCACCTTCACAGTTACGATGTTAAAGGATTCACCCCGCCTTCGCCCATTGGCCGGCAACACCGGGGTGGAGGCTAAAAAATTTATTTTATCAATATTTAAGGCTGATTTCCAACAAAAAACAGAACGACTCCCGTGGCGCCGCCCGGAAACGGATCATGGCCCCCGGAACGCTTGGCACGACCCCGGGTTGAGGGGGCATTGGAGTAAACGATGGCACAGAGGACGATACGTTATTCAAAGGTGGTGGATTTGAGCCATGCCATCGGCACGGATATCCCTCTCTGGCCCGGCGATCCGCACATCGCGTTCAGAGATGAAGCGGCCATCGACCGGGACGGTTATTATCTGCGCAGCTTTAAAATGGGCGAGCACAGCGCCACCCATGTGAATGCGCCGCGCAGTCTTTTTGCCAAGGGAAAGACCATGGATGCTTACCGCGCAGAATCTCTCGTCATGCCGGCGGTTGTGATGGATTTGAGGGAGAAATGCCGTCTCAATCCGGATTACCAGGTTACGAAAAGAGATGTCCTTGACTGGGAAAGGGGGCATGGCCTCATTAGCGAAGGCTCTCTCGTCATCATCTCGACCGGATGGCAGGACAGGTGGGATAAGGGCGCTCTCTTCATGAATCAGGACAGGGACGGATACCTCCATTTCCCGGGATTCAGCCTTGAGGCGGCCATGCTCCTGCTCGCTGACCGCAAGGGAGGAGGCCTGGGAACCGACACGCACGGCATAGACCCTGGCGCGGATCATTCATTCACCATAACCAGCCTTGCGCTTCGAAAGGAACGCATTGTCCTCGAATGCCTGACCCATCTCGACCAGCTTCCTCCAAAAGGCTCAACGGTCGTTATCGGCCCATTGAAGCTTGTGGGCGGCACAGGCTCGCCAGCCGCCGTGATGGCCTTTGTTCCATGAGCAAAAGACGAATTGTTTCATTGACCGTCAGAAGCGTGTTCTGGTATCCTCCCTTTACCAGAACCACCCTGTAACGCCTTACGGAATTGCCGTCGAGAGGAATAAATGCCCCGACTCCAGAGTTTCATAGGGTTTATGACCCTGGCCTTGCTGGCATGGCTTTTTTCCGAGAATCGGAAAAGGGTAAATGTCAGAACCCTTGCCACAGGCCTGGGACTTCAGGTCCTTTTGGCCCTCGTTTTGCTGAAATTTCCAGGGAGTCAGGAGGTTTTTCTCTGGCTGAACAGGGGCGTCGGCGCCATTGAGGCATCGACGAGGGCAGGGACCGGATTTGTCTTCGGTTATCTGGGGGGGGCGCCGCTTCCCTTTGAAGAAAAGGCTCCGGGATTAAGTTACGTCTTTGCATTCCGGGGCATTCCGCTCCTTTTAGTGATCAGCGCCCTGTCATCCCTCTTTTTCTACTGGAGAATCATCCCCTGGGTCGTCAACGGGTTTTCATGGATCCTGAGGCGCGTCATGGGCATCGGCGGGGTCGAAGGCCTGGGCGCTGCAGCCAATGTCTTCATCGGCATGGTGGAATCGCCTCTGATCGTCAGGCCCTATCTCATGAGCATCTCCAGGAGCGAACTCTTTACCATCATGGTCTGCGGCATGGCCACCATCGCAGGCACGGTGATGGTGCTGTATGCATCCATCCTGCGAGATGTCGTGCCCGGCATCATGGGACACCTGCTGGTGGCATCCATCGTCAGCGCCCCGGCCGCCATCACCGTGGCCAAATTGATGATTCCCGATACATCGGATCTTTCCAGGGAAGGGGTCTCCCTCCCGATAGAGGCGCGAAGCGCCATGGACGCCATCACCCGGGGGACGGTGGCGGGGATCAGTCTCCTCCTCAACATTGTGGCCATGTTGATTGTCTTTGTGGCGCTGGTCCATTTGCTGAACATGGTACTCGCCTTCCTGCCGGAATTTTTCGGCCGGCCGGTGACGTTCCAGAGACTGGTGGGCTACCTCATGGCCCCGGTCGTCTGGCTCATCGGCATCCCCTGGTCAGAGGCTGTGACCGCCGGTTCCCTGATGGGGACCAAGACCGTTCTGAACGAACTGCTGGCCTATCTCGACCTGGCCGCCCTGCCGAAAGACGCGCTCAGCGAAAGGAGCCGTCTGATCCTGATCTACGCCATGTGCGGATTCGCCAATTTCGGTTCCCTCGGCATCATGATCGGCGGCATGGGGGCCATGGCAAAGGAGAGAAGGGACGAGATCGTGGGACTGGGATTGCGATCGATTGTGGCCGGGACCATTGCCACCTGCATGACCGGGGCACTGGTGGGGGTGATTTATAAATGACTATTTTCTGAAGCGGGACGACCCACCCGCAACCCAATGTCGTCCCTTAGCTCGAAGCTCAAAGCTGAAAGGGGGGTTGAACGATCCTTTGAGCTTTGAGCTTTCAGCCTATTGTTTCCGGCCAATGAAAGACTTTCTTGTTTTTTGTGACAGACCCGGCAATAAGGCACTGATGAATATTGAACAGTTGGAATCATTCACGCGGCACGGGAATACACCCTTTGCCCCATGCCCTTTGCGCCTTGCGCCATGCGCTCAAATCCCCAGATAGGCCTCCCGGATTTCCTGGGAACCTTTGATCTCGTCAGGATTTCCTTCCGCCTTGATCCGGCCTTCGTGCAGGATATAGACATAATCCGCCGCATTCAGGGAGGCATCCGCGTTTTGTTCGATCAAAAGGACGGTCAATCCGATGTCATTTTTCATTTTCTGAATGGTATCGAAGACCTCCCGAACCAGCAACGGGGCCAGGCCCTGGCTTGGCTCGTCCAGCATGATCAGATAGGGCTTGGTCATCAGGGCACGGGCAATGGTGACCATCTGCTGTTCACCGCCGCTGAGCGATCCGGCCCTCTGATGTTCCCGCTCTTTGAGTCTGGGAAACAGGGTGTGTACCATGTTGAGCGATTCATCCCTGTGGGCCGACGCCTTTTTCAGATAGGCCCCCATGAGAAGATTTTCATGAACCGTCATGTTGGGAAACAGGTGTTTTCCTTCAGGCACCATGGCCACGCCCATGTCGACTTTCTTGTGGGTGGGAACGAGCGTGACATCCGTCCCGTTATAGACGATGTTACCGCTCCACGGCTGGATCGACCCGAAGACCGTCATGAGGAGGGTGCTCTTGCCCGCTCCGTTAGGACCCAGAAGGGAGGTAATCGTTCCCTTTTTGACCTGAAGACTCGGCTTCCACAGGACCTGCATGGGACCATAGCCTGATTCAAGTTCTGTGACCTTTAACATGCTTCGTCCTCCGGCGCATGGCCCAGATATACTTCCACCACCCTGGGATTTTCCAGGGCCTCTTTTGTGGGAGCGTCCACTATCTTTGAACCCTGATGCAACACAATGACCTTTTCCGCCAATCCTACCACCGCCCGCATGATATGCTCCACCATGGCCACAATGGCGATATTCTCCTCGTCGGCCACCCGTTTGATAAAGGCGACCATTTGATCGATATCGTTGGGATGCATCCCAGCCATGGCCTCGTCCATCAGGAGGAGCTTCGGTTTCATGGCCAGGGCCCGCGCAATCTCCATCAGTTTCTTTTCCACCGGCGTCAGGGTTCCAGCGGCCTTGTCTCTATGGGCCGTAAGGTCCACCCGTTTGATAATCTCATCGGCAACCTCCAGTGACCCATCCACGCTCAACCGATGGCCCTGGGTGCCGAACATGGCCCCCACCGCGATGTTCTCTCTTACCGTGGCCGAGGCGAACGGCCTGGGGATCTGAAATGTCCTCCCGATCCCCAGAGGGGCCCGTTTGAAGGGAGGGAGCCTGGTGATATCCCGGCCCTCGAACATTACCGTCCCCTCTTCAGGGTAGAAAACACCACTGATGACATTAAACAGGGTGGTCTTACCGCTCCCATTGGGACCGACGATCCCAACAAATTCCCCTGGGGCGATTTCCAGACTCACCTGATTGACGGCCACCAGCCCGCCAAAGCGTTTGGTTACATTTTCAAGCTTTAATAAGGCCATGACGTCCCCTAAACAATAAACCGTTCCACGCCGGTCCCCTTGGTTTTGGCCTTCAGCATCCCCACGATGCCTTCGGGAAACAAGACGATGATCACCAGGATGATCGGGGCGAAAATAAGGAGTTGAAATCCCGGGAGGAAGATGGAGAGGTAATACTTGGAAATGCCGTAGACCAGCCCGCCGACCACCGGCCCCAGCAGGGTTCCCGCGCCCCCGAGCATGACGATGATGATGGCCTCTATGGTATAATGGATCTCAAATACCTCGGGCGGAAATACATAGGGCGTTTTCAGGGCCCAGGCGGTGGCGCCGAGCAGCCCCGCAAAACATGCGCTGGTGATAAAGGCGATGATCTTGAACTTGGTGACATTGATCCCCATCACCTTGGCAGCGTCTTCGTCTTCCCTCAGCGCGGTCAGGGCATAACCGATCTTGCTCCGCATGTAAACAAGGGTCACAAAGGCGGCCAGTGCAGCAATCACCAGGACCATGATATCGGCCCAGTAGGTACACAGGGCGGCAGCGGTATCCCTCCCAAGGATCTTGTTGAGATCGGCCGTGAATATCATCCCTTCAGATCCGTTCCATATTCGCGCGCCCTCGATAAGGAATCTGAACCCCTCGTTCACCCCGATGGTGGCGATGGCGAAATAGGCCCCTCTGAGTCTCAAGGCAACGGCACCCACGGCCATGGAAAGGAGGGTGGACATCACCATGGCCAGTCCAAAACCGATGACGATAATCCATGCACCGAGGAATTCATACTGGACCAGCCGGGTAATGGATAAGGCCATGCCGTAGGTCCCTACACCGAGGAACGCCACATACCCAAAATCCACATACCCTGTCATGCCCATAAACACATTGAAGGCCTGTCCCAGGGCGCAGTAAAACAGGAGCATGGACATGAGCTGCCATATCCCTTCCATGTTTTCACCCAGAAGAAACATGATCAAATAGGCAGCAAATACGGGGATAAGCGGGAAATATTTCTGTATCTGTTTCATTTTGCACTCAGGATTCCGGTGGGTCTGATTAAAAGAATGACCAGGAGTATCACAAAGGATAAGAAGCGGGTAAGGGCAAAGGGTTCCACCCCCGGTATATACGCGAACAGCGTGTATGAGCCGTTTTCAATGAGCCCGAACACCAGCCCGCCGAAAAAGGCGCCATAAGGCGATGAGAGTCCGCCCAGCACGGCGATCACAAAGGCCTTGAGGGTGTATCCGCCTCCCATGTACGGGTTGATCCCCACGGGGATGAACATGGTGAGCAGAACACCGCTGGCCACGGTCAATCCGATCCCCAAGGAAAAACTCAGCGCATATGCGCCGCCCACATTGATTCCGCACACGCGGGCCCCTTCACTGTCCTCCACCACACTCCGAACCGCCGATCCAGCCCGGGTCTTCTTGAACCACAGATACAGGAGCACCGCGATAAGGATGCTCCCGATACAGGCATAGAGCTTGGACAGGGGCAAAACGGTGATCCCCAGGTCTATTTTGCCCACCACCCAGTTGTAACCTCGAAATTCCGAACCGAAAATGAGCTTGATCAGCTCTTCTAGCAGGACCCCGATGGAGAAAGTGGCCAGGAGGGTCGCCAATTCAGGGGCCTTGATCAGCTTTCGGATGGTTGTGTAATAAAATATGAAGCCCAGACCCATGCCGACCATAAAGGCAACAGGGATGGCGATCAGAGGATTGATTCCGAGGGAACTGAAAAGGAACAGGGTCACGAAGGCCCCCACCATGATGAATGCCCCATGCCCGACATTGACCACTTTCAGGACACCGAAGATAAGGCTGAGGCCCATGGTGGCCATCCCGTACACCGCACCCAGCACGACTCCCTGGATCAGATTTCCGCCTAATTGCTCAAAAAACATGGCACGATTTCCTCGTGGTTTTATAGAGAGGGCCACCCTGCCGGAAGAGACGGGGGCAGGGTGGAAAACAGCCCCCGGCCCGAGGCAGGCTTGGGCCGGGGCAACAACCGAGAGTTACTTGGGAACGGCCTTTACGCCATTTGCCTTTTCCTTAAATGTGGGCATGGGATAGCAGACCTTTCCGGTCCGGGCCTCTTCGGGCCACACAATGACCCTTTTGCCGTCCTGCCACTGTACGTCCACCATGGAGTGGCCCACCTGCATGCCGCTGTCATCCACATCCCATCCACCGTAAAAGCTCATGAACTTGAGATCACCCAGGGCTCCCCGGACCTTGGTCGAGTCAATGGAATCGGCCTTCTGGACCCCCAGGACATACGCCAGAACCTGGGCGCCGGCCTCGGCGGCATGATAATCCGGGAGCATATCCTCCTTTGTGGCCTTCTTGAAGAGTGCCAAGAATTCATCCTGGGACGGCCCGATCCAGGGGAGCCCGGTTGCCTTGGCCTCTTCGGCCGAATATTTCACCCCGTATTCCCAGTGCGAAGGTCCCATGACCCCCTCGGCCATGGTAGTCAATGCCTTGTAAAATGCCGGCAGTGTGGCCGCGGCCACAAGGGAAAGGGCATTGACATCGATGTCCAGATCCGCCATCTGTCGGTTAAAGAGCTGGCCGTCTTCAAAGTGGCCGCCGCCCAGGACAAAATCGGGTTTGCTGGCCTTGAGGGCAGAGAGAAGCGGGGTTAAATCCGTAACCCCCTTAGGATAGGTGCGCTCGAAAACAACCTCGAAACCGAGCTTTTTGGCGTGGTCCTTGGCGCCTACCATGACCATTTTGGAAAACTCATCATCCTCATAGGCCAGGGCCACCTTCTTGGCGTCGGGGGCGATCTTGTGGATCATATCCAGGGTGCCCTCGTGATACCGGGTGGCAGGTCCGATGGTCTGGACAATGTATCTGAACCCCTGCTGGAAGATCTCGTTGCTGGCCCCCCCGTGGTCCATATAGAGCATTTGATGGCTTTCGGCCACCGGCGCCCCCCTGAGTGTGAGGCCCGAGCTGTAAGGCGCAAACACCACATTCACCTTATCTACGGAAACCAGCCTTCCGATGAGGCTCGTTACAGACTCCTTCTTGGATTCACAATCATAGTATTTGTAGTCCAGAGGGACCTTTTTGCCGCCTATCGTCACACCGCCGTAGGTCGTATTGACCCATTCGACACAGGCCTTTATACCGCCGACCGCCTGCTCGCCGGCCTTGGCAAATTTACCGGAAAGGCAGGCGGGATGACCGATGACAATCTTGTCTGGGGCCGCACCCGCAAACGAGATTCCAGCCAGAAGAAACGCAAAAACGACGAAAACCCCAACCAATGACCGTTTCATAGATACCCTCCCCATGATTAAAATGTTTTAATTAATATTTAACCTTCCCCAATATAATTAAAGCGCTACAAATGGATAGCAACGACTCATCATTCTTGTGACGTTCAAAAAGAGGCTTTCCCTTTTCTCAAGATTTGCAGTGGGTTTCATCATGATTCGGTCTCCCAATTTTTCGATGCCGCCAAGTTTGACCGATATTTCGATATGTTATACTAATTAGGTTAGGTTATTATCAAAGGAGGTAATGATCAGACCTTGAAGTACACGATCCCATGCTATAAAATGTTTTGCCAAAATGCAAATATTTTTTGGGAAATTTCAACCGCCTCTTTCAATTAGGGAGAAGGGTCCATCGGGTCAAGGGGTTACCCGGATGCGCTCCAGGCTTCGAATGACTCCGGCACGCCGGAGCTGAGTTCGGCAGTTATCCGTAGGGCGTTCAAGGATCTCTTTCAGGTATGCCATGCTCCTTTCGATGGCGGACATATAGAGGTCCTCGTCGCTCCCCCAGCGCATCCGGAAATGGTGGCGCATATATTGGTTGACCCCGCCCAGTTCTTGCCGAAAACGCTCCTTGGTCATGTCAAAAAACTTAGGGGTGTTCCTATAAAAATCCAGTTCACTGCCGAGTTCCTTGATATGAGCGATCTTGAATTCATCATAGAGAAAGGGGAGCTTTTCGAGATAGGTGCGGTCGGCCATCTGGCCCAGGAGATCGGCCGTGCCCAGCATCTTGGCGAGGAGTTCATTTTCGTGAGACGCGAATTGTATTTCATTGATTTTCACATCAAGTCCCGTACAGTGAAGGATGTTGCGACAGAAGTGAAAATCCTCCCTTGAAAAACCCCTTGCCTCAAAATAGGCGTCCATAAAGGCAATGCTTCGGCTGATATGGACCAGGGTATATCTGGCGCCGGGCCCGACCTCGCCATCGGCCAGCAGATACCCGGAATCGTGAAGCAAGGCGCTGATCAGACCCAGGACAATGCCCCGCTCTGAGAAAGCATGGCCCGTAACCGCGGCGCCATGAATGATCCTGGCCATGGCGAGGAAGGTGTCCGTGGTGTGCTTGAGATCGTGATATTGCGTGTCGCATGCCAGGTATCCGGGGTATCTCCCCTCAAACAGCCTTAACACGTCGAGGAATGCACCGGTGAGGGGCCCCGCATCAAATTCGGGAACCATCATGAATACAATTTTTTTGACCTCATCCAGGACATTCTGAGGGCTTTCCATATCGACAAGGGTGCTTATCTGAGGGGTCATGGACGCCATATCGTGCCTCCGCAGGGAGTGGGTCTGAAGGATGATCGTTTTGCACTGAGATCCCTGATAGTATTCGAAATGGCTTATTTGTCAAGAATTATGAAAGCCTTGGATCGAGACGCGGGATTCCGTTCCGGGGGATCATGGGGTGAAGATCTCCTGCTGAGGCCCTCTTGAGTCCGGCCTCGAGGTTATTCTCCCCAACGCTTGAAGAGATGGTGATCAATATCCAGGTAGTCAAATATCTTGCCGATGGTCTGGTGGATGATATCTTCGATGGTTTTGGGCTGATGGTAAAACGAGGGGACCGGAGGGAGAAGGTGTGCCCCCATATCCGCGGCCATGGTCATGAGCCTCAGATGCCCTTTATGAAGAGGGGTCTCCCTCACGACCAGGACCAGTTTACGCTTTTCCTTCAATGTCACGTCCGCGGCCCGGACCAGGAGGTTGTCAGTATAGGAATTGGCGATCCCGGAGAGGGTCTTGATGGTGCAGGGGGCTACGACCATTCCATCGGTCAAAAAAGAACCGCTGGCCAGGGTGGCGCCCACATCGCGGTTGCTGTAGGAATAGTCGGCCATGGCCTTGATCTCGGCCGGCGTGTAGGTCGTTTCGATTTCAATGTTCCGCTCCCCTGCCTCGGAGATAATGAGGTGGGTCTCGATCTCTCTTTCCCTGAGGAGGCTCAAGAGCGTGACGCCGTAGATCACGCCGCTGGCGCCTGCAATTCCCACAATAATCCGCTTTTTCATATATTCTTCTCTATGGACGGCCAGGTATCCATCGGTAATCAGAGGATCTTCAAGGACGCTTCGACGACCGCCTCTGCAAATTCAGGATCTTCCATATTGGCGTCGACTTCCAAGACCTCGATGTCCGGATTCAGGCCCCTTCGGAGTTCTTGGACAAATACCCGGTCTTCTTCAGGGTCGTAGGTGGCATTCCCCGGATAATCCACGGAGGACCATCCCCTGAGGGGAATGAGAACCATTACAGGGCCCTTTGCGGAATTCAACTTTTCCCTGAAGGCGCCCGCCACCTCTCTCAATTCAGCGGGCGACAGACGGATCCAGGTGCGGTATTTGTCCAGGTCGTATTTTCTCCGCTCATGATATTCCGGTTTGTATCTGGATTTGGCCGGGGTCATGTGGTTGACGCTGCACGTGGAGATGATCTGGGGAATCCCTGCCTTGCCTGCAGATGCCATGCGGTTGGGGCCGGCGTCCCGCATGAAGCCGAAGAGGTGTTCTCCGACCCCGCCCGGCGCCAGGTCGATGACGCCCTCAAACAGACCCTGCGAGATCATTTCTTCCATGGCCCTGTCCCCGATGCCGGCCGCGGAAAAACCGATAACCTGATACCCTGCTTTTTCAAGGGGCGCCCTCACAGAACGGGCACACTGTTCACAGGGGCCCAGCATGGTGATGGCGATCGCCTTTCCCTTCTGCGCCTTCGGCGAGGTAATGGCCCCGTGGACCATCCCGGCCATGGCATGGGCGGCCCGGTCCATCACATTTTTCAAGAGGTCGGACAGTCCGGATATCTCGATGACCGAATGAAACAGGGCGATATCGCCGGTGCCGATATAACGGGTCGAGAGCCCGGGGAGCGCGGCAGTGGAAGAGATCATCAGCTTGGGGATGCCGAACGGAAGCGCCCGCATGACCTCTGTGGCCATGAGCGACCCGGTGGATCCGCCCATGCCCATCACGCCGTTCAGGTTCCCTTCAGCAAAACGTTCCACGGCAATGCGCGAGGCCCCAGCAATGGTGATATTGGTGATTCGCGAGCGCTCCGCCGATGCGCGGATCTCCTTGATGGTGCTCCCCCCTGCCGCAGCAACCTGATCCGGCGTAATATCGGCACGGGTCGACCCTTCGCCCCTCATGGATATGTCCATGAGGAGCGGAGTCAGGCCGAGAGATTCCAGTTTATCCCTGAGATAATAGGTCTCCGCGCCTTTGGTATCCAGGGTGGAAATAAGGAGTACAGTCTTTTCTCTCATCATATGATCCAGATTTCGCAGATTGCCGCAGATGACTGAAACAGCTTACCTATCAGCCATTCCTCAATCATCATTAACAATTCTTCATTGTTCAATCTTAATTCTTCAATTCCTACCCCTTTTCCGCCTCGATCCTGGCCTTAATGTCCTTTTTCAGCGTCTCCTTGTTCACCTTTCCCGAGTCGCCTACTGCGGGAAATTCGCCTACCACTTCAAGCCTTTCCGGGAGTTTGAACATGGCCAACTGCTTCCCCTTCAGAAATTGCACCATCTCATCAAAGGTGAAGGTCTGGCCTGCCTTGGGGATGACATAGGCGCAGCACCTCTCGCCCATTTCCCGGTCTGGATACCCCACAATGGCCACCGAGGCCACCTTTGGATGCTCGTTCAGCAGCCCTTCTATTTCCGCGGGATAGATGTTCTGCCCGCCCCGGATAATCATGTCCTTGGCCCGGCCCAGGATCCAGAGGCATCCCTGGTCGAATTTGACGATATCGCCGGTGGTGGTCCACCCGTCCGGGTCAAAGACCGTGGCGGTCAGTTCCTCGTCCCGGTAATAGCCAGCCGGTGCATGGGGCCCTCTGAAATAGAGGATGCCGGGTTCGCCTTCCGGGACCTCGTGGGTCTTATCCTCATCCATAAGCCGTACCTTGTTCCCGGGGAGCATCCGGCCGACGGTCCGGCGGCGAAGTTCCTTGGGATCCTCCACCCGGCACCCGGACACCGATCCCATATCCTGGGTCCCCAGGTCGCTGGTGATGGCGGCCCCGAAGGCCTCTTCCGCCTCTTCAGCGACCTGAGGGGAGAGATAGCCGCCGGCCGATCGGATAAAGCGCAACGAACTGAGATCGTATTTAGAGGTGTCCGCCTCCAGCATTCGGACCAAGTGGGTGGGCACCACGCCGATGGCCGTGGCCTTTTCCTTTTCTATGAGGGCCAATGCCCCTTCCGGTGAGAACTCCTCCAGCATCACCGTCTTGGCCCCTGCCAGGGGCGCGGCAAAGTAGGTGAGAGTCCCTGCAGCGCCCCCGGCATGGGGGGCGATGGCCATGGTGATGTCGTCTTTATTGAGGCCCCAGATATCCACCCTCCCCTTGGATGTGCAGACCCGGGGGGCGCATGGCCACTCCACCAATTTGGGCAGCCCGGTGGTTCCGCTGGTGGTGGTCAGGAGCGCCACGTTCCAGATGGGGTCCAATCGCCTTTCGGCAAGGACCGATTCATCCACCGGCAGTTTTGCCCGTTCCTGGGCCAGTTTGGTGAGAGAATAGGTCCCTTCCGGGGCCGAATCCGGCACCCCGTCGTCAAAGAGAAAGATGTATTTGAGATGGGGGAATCTCTGCTGCAGGCCTTTGTACATCTCCAGGTAGTCAAACTTGCGATATACGTTAGGGATGATGACGGCTGTGGCCTCGGTCCGTTCCACCATGTATTCCAGTTCCTTCTGGCGCAAATAAGGATAGACGGTCAGAGATATAAGGCCGGCCCTCTCGCAGGCGATTCTGGCCAGGAAGCCGTAGACGCTGTTGGGAGACTGGATGATGACGCGGGCGAACTTGGGAATCCCCATCTCGACCCATGAGATGGCCATGGCATCCACGAGACGCTTGGCCTCTCCCCAGGTGACCCTGTACCTGGCATCTACCAGGGCCTCTTTGTCGCCATACTCCCTGGCATTCCTGTCGTAGAAGTCATAGAACGTCTCGTTTGTCCAGTACCCGTCCCGTAGAAACTCATCCACCATCTCTTTTGTGTACCGAATCGGTTTCACGTGAAGCCTCCTCATGTTAGTGACGATTGACGAATGAAGAATTAAGCATGACGCCCTTGTAAAACACTTTTTACATGGATTCAGGAATTTAAAAATTCCAAATTATTCTAAACGATCCGCGGTAATGATAGCGCTCAACAACCCTTGATTTGCGGCTGTTTGCGACATCATCGTTCCTCTTCTCTTTTTGTTCTTTCCTTGATGCCGGCCCTGAATTTATCCCAGAAGTCCTTGTCCGTATCCTGCCAGGCGGCCCCCCATCTCCTTTCAAAATAGGAGGCGGGCAACCGCTCCTGCCAGGGTCCCCAGGGGTTCTTCCCCTTTTCTCTTGCCTCCAGGACATCGTTCAGGAAGGTCACGATATTGGATATCTCCTCCTTGGGGAGATACGAATCCGCTCCCTCCTTGATGGACCGCACCAGGTTCCCCGGAGTGAAGGCATGGGCGGTCAACATGATCGGGATGATGTGCTTCTGGTTGGCGATCTTCAGAAGGCCATAGCCGTCCACCCCCATGATGTCCAGGATGGCGATGTCGAACCCCTTGGAGTCCATGAGCTCTTTGGCTTCCTCAAAGGTGGATGCCCTCGAAACCTGGCACATCTCCAGCAGCTCTTCCAATATGTCCAGAATATCCGACTCGTCATCCACGATGAGGATCTTTTTGCCTTTTAGCCGTGTGCTGTCTGACATGATGAAAACTCCTTGATGTTGCTGTGGGTTAATCGTCATGTCGTTTGGTGATCAAGACCGACCCTTCAAGACGATTAACCGATAGCTTGTAGCTAAAATCCCAGTTCAGACCACCGGGCCTTGACCTTTTCCACCATAGCTGGATCCAGCTCGATGGGGACCGGTTTTTCCTTCCAGTCATAGGGGATGGTGGCGTCTAAGAGGAGCCGGCCGGTAATATCCCTGGCGTTGATCGGGAGAGAGGGATCGAGCGGTGTGGACCGTCCGCGCCTGATCACCTGACTCCGGTTGGGCTGGAATCGGAAACTGAGGGCATATAGGACCCTTGGGATATCCCACGGATCGATGTCCTCATCCACCACGATGACCGTTTTGAGGCCATAGGCCCCCATCTCTGTTGAAATGGCCGCGGTCAAGACCTGATCCGCATGGCCCGGATACATCTGCTTGATGGAGATGATGGCCAGGAACCTGCCGGAACCCTCGGGCGGGCAGTAGACTGCTTTAAGTCCCGGGATCTTCATGGCCAGCAACTGCTGCCACAGGGTGGCGCCGTAGGAGAGGGCCATGGTCATGTGGGTATCGGTGACGGCACGACCGACCGTGGTCCCCCACAGGATCGGCTTGTTTCTGTGTGTGATGCATTTGACATCGATAAAATTCCTGGGATCCGTACCCACTCCTGAGTAGTACCCGGTGTATTCACCGAACGGTCCTTCTTCCATGAACTTTTCTGCATCCACCTCCCCTTCGATCACGATCTCCGCGTGGGCCGGTATGGGCAGGTCCACGGTCTCGCCCTTGACTACCTCCACGGCTTCGCCGCGCAGGGCACCTGCCACATCGTACTCTGATGTGAAGGCCGAGACCCGGGCCGCTCCCAGGATAAAGAGGAGGGGATCGCACCCGATGATTGAGGCCACCGGCATCGGTTTCTTCATGGCCTGGTATTTCTTGAGCATGATATCCGCGTGTTTCCCCTTGATAAACTGGGTCCCCATCTTGTCTTTTCCGAGGAGCTGGCTTCGGTAAGTCCCCAAGTTGACCCAGCCGGACTCCGGATCTTTGCTGACGATAAAATGGGCCGTGCCGATGAAGCGGCCCCCGTCTAAAGGATACCACTGGGGAACGGGGAATTTGTAAAGATCAATGTCATTGCCCGTGAGGATATTTTCCTTGCACGGCGCACTTCCGGCATCCACCCACCTGGGGGGGATCAGGTTGTCGCCCAGTCTGGCCCATGCCTTGTATAGGTCCACCAAGGTCGAATCCAGGGGCTGCCCCATGATCAGGGCCAGTCGTTGCGTGGTGGTGCACACGCTGGTGATGACCGGCGTATCATACCCCTTCACATTTTCAAAAAGAAGGGCCGGACCGGCCTGCTCTTCATTGAGCTTGGCAATGTGCGACAGCTCCAGATTCCAGTCCACTTCTGCGGTGATCCGTTTACACACCCCTTCCTTTTCAGCGGCGGCAATAAAGTCTCTCATGCTTTTCATAAAGTTGATACCTCCCTATAATTTATTTAGTTTCTATTCGTGTTGTCTTAACCGATGGTCGAGCCCGGATAAGCCGGGGGCCGAATTTCGGGATTCAGGAATTTAGGAATTAAAAAC
>JAWOIH010000433.1:0-3062 GCA_046484725.1 Candidatus Desulfacyla sp.
TGACAACTTTGGGAGGAAATGTATGGATTATCAGTTCATGACGTATCAAGAAAAAGAAGAGATCGGCATCCTGACCCTGAACCGCCCGGACAAGCGGAACGCCCTGGGAAAGGAGTTCGAAGAAGAGATCATTGCGTGTCTTCAGGACGCGGGGAAGCGATGCGATGCAAAGGTGATTATCCTCAAGGCCACCGGGGATGTATTCTGCGCGGGCCACGACCGCCTTGAGATATTGAACCAGCCGCTGTCGGCCATCAGAGAACTCTTTCAGACCTCGTATCATCTCATGAACACCATCCGCACGGCCCCCCAGTGCATTATCGCCCAGGTGCAGGGGATTGCCATGGCCGGCGGATGTCATCTGGCCGCAGGGTGCGATCTCATCACGGCCGGCAGGGACAAGGCCCGGTTCGGCATGACCGGCCTTATTTATTCCTACAACTGCTCCACCCCTACCGTGGCCGTGAGCCGGGCGGTCCCTCAAAAGAAATGCATGGAAATGCTCATGACCGCCGGGCTCTACAGCGCTGAGGAGGCCCGGTCCTTTCACCTGGTCAACCGCGTGTTCCCCGATGACGAGCTGGATGAAAAGACCTTTCAATGGGCCAAAGAGATCGCCAGGGCCAGCAAGTATGTTATCCACATGTCCAAGCATGTCTATTACTCTCAGATCGAGATGACGGAATGGCAGGCCTATCAGTATGCCAAGGAGATGATGGCCATGGCCGGCGTCAGCGCCAATGCCATAGAAGGCTTTACCGCATTCATTGAAAAGCGCGAGCCCATGTGGGACGAGTCGACCCCCTTCTGATGGCGATCAAAGGCGTTTTATTCGATTTTGACGGGACCCTGACCGTTCCGGGGGCGCTTGATTTCCCTGCCATCAAGAGGCTGCTGGGGTGTCCTCTGGACCACCCCATCCTGGAGTTTATAGCGTTGCAGCCTCCGGATTGTCGGCCCGGGCTCATGAAGATCCTGGAGGAACAGGAGGATCTGGCCGCTGAGTCGTCTTTGCCTAACCGGGGTGCGGAGAGGTGCCTTCAGATCCTTAAGCGAAGACAAATGCCCCTGGGCATTCTGACCAGAAGCAGGCTGAAGCCGATCAGGATGTCGCTTGAAAGATTCAGGGGCATCACGATCGACTATTTCGAGGCCATTATCACCCGTGAGATGTCGCTCCCTAAACCCCATCCGGATGGCGTGATCAAGGCGGCGGAACGCATGGGACTTTCACCCGGGGAATTGGTGGTGGTAGGGGATTTCAGCTTTGATGTGATTTCGGGTAGAAGGGCCGGGGCCGTCACAGTGCTCCTCACCAATGGCGGGGTATCGGTCATGGCCTCCCATGACCCTGAGCCCGATTACATTATTGACCACCTTGAAGAACTCCCGGATCTACTTACACACGGCTCCTGAGTCATAATCATTTCCGCGACAGGGTGTGGTGACCAAAAGATTTAGCCTGCCCTCCACAAAAGCAGATGCCCTCATAGAGGCTCTGTAACTCTTTAAAGCCCCTGAGTGAATCAGGAATCCTCCTGTTCGGCGGAATCATCGCCAGATCCTCCCCGGCGGAAGACGGGGCGGAAGACAGATCTGGAATTCCGTCCCGGCGCCTATTTCTGAAAAGACCTTGACGTGGCCTCTGTGTGCCGTCACAATCCGGTTCACCGTGGTCAGCCCGAGCCCGGACCCTTGGGGCTTCGCGGTAAAGAACGGATCAAAGATGCGGGGGAGATCTTCAGGATCGATGCCCGGGCCGTTGTCCTTCACCTTGATGACCAGATACTCCCCCTCCCAGGCCGTTGAAACGGAGATCGTCCCCCCCTGAGGCATGACCTCCGTTGCGTTCTCAAGGAGATTCATCAGGGCTAAGGTGATCTGCCCCTTGTCCAGGTACAGGGTCGGGTCGTCCGGCGGGGATGTCAGTTGGAGGTCGATGCGTTTGGCGTCGGGCGCCTCTCCCCAGAGGGACAAGGTGTGTTGCAGCAGCTTGGACAGTTTTATCTCATGAATGTCCGGTTCGGGCATGGCCGTATACGCTTCCACGTCTTTGACCATCTGTTCCAACCGGGCGGCCTCCATCAGGATAATATCCACATAGGATTCCAGGGTCTTGTCCGCATGGAGCCTTGTCTTAAGGCGCCGGGCAAAGCCCCCGATGCTCATGACCGGATTCCGTACCTCATGGGCCACGCCCTGAGAGAGTTCCGCCAGGGCAGACAGGCGCTCCGTGCGGAGGAGCTGCTCCTGGGCCTTCTTCAATTCGGTCTGGGTCAGGGTGAACTTCTCCTTCAACCGCGCATACAGCCTGGCGTTGACCATGGCAACGCCGATCTGATTGGCCGCGATGGTCAGGAATTCCAGGTCTTCCTGGTTGAATGGGGTCGGCCCCCGCTTGTTGACCAACTCCAGGACGCCTGTCAGGCGGCCGTTGTTCCGGATGGGGAGGGCGATGATGGATCGGGTTGTGAATCCAGTGATGAGATCGACCTTTGTGCTGAAGCGGGTATCCTTTTCCGTATCCGGAACAATGACCGGCTCCCCGGTACGCGCCACCCATCCGGCGACTCCTTCGCCCATCTTCATCCGTATTTCTCTGAACGTATGGGTCTCATGTCCACTCAGGACCCGAAAGAACAGCTCATTGGTTGCATGATCTATCTCAAAGATGGAACTCCCTTCAGTGCCGATCACCTTTTCCACAAAGCGCATGGCATGATTCAGCACCTCAAAGATGTCCAGAGAGGAATTAATCATGGACGACAGTTCCACCAGGGCGGCAATTTCCTTGGAGGGACGGACGGGCAACATAGGGCAACTCTCAGGAAAATGGTTTCGGATTTTAGACACCAATACATAGGCCAATGTGGACGTCCTTTACAGCATCCACCGGGTTCGGCCGAGCATACAGGATGAGCGATGGAGATTCAACTGAAATGGAAGGTCGCCGGGGGATAAGCTTCAACAACCCTCGAATATCTGAGGATGGGCTTTACTCAGCGTTGCCGAACATGTATGATAGCGTTATCACAGGTTCGGAGGTTCAACGTTCAAGGTTA
>JAWOIH010000338.1:0-11422 GCA_046484725.1 Candidatus Desulfacyla sp.
CTGGTGAAAAAGGTGGTCTGGGTGGAGATGAAGTGGATCAGGAAAAAGGTCGACAGGCCGACCATGAGCGAGAAGAACGCTTTTTTGACCATGTCGTCCTCTATTCGGAGCCTCGCGCAAGGGCGCAAAGACGCAGGGATTTACAGATGCCGTTTCTCACGGAAAAACCCGGGAATCAACCCGACAAACCATCGACCCAACAAACCAGAAGAACTCCCCGGGGCTTGGACAGTATAGCATCTGAACCCCCATGACTTCAATTTTTAATTGAAACGATGACGGAGTTCGCGTAAACATAGGGTGTAAAGGGATTCAGGAATTGAGGAATTTTTGGATTGGGAGCGGGTGTAACTTTAGTGCCGCATTCCCTGATTTTCTGTCAAAAGAAACAAGAAAATCTTTTTTGTCTCTTTGTGTCTCTGTGCCTCTGTGTGAGAATTCTTGGGTTGCGCTATGCGGTTTTAGGGGAGGCGGTTCATGACGGATGCGACGGATACACGCAGGAAGACGATCCTGGTGGTGGACGATGCCCCCGAGGTGCGGGGGATTATCGGGGATGTCCTTAAGGGCCTCGGCTACCCCTACGAGGAGGCGGCCGACGGGATGGAGGCCATGGGCCTCATTCGGAGAAGACGCTTCGATATCGTGCTCTGCGATATCCGCATGCCGGGGATGGGCGGGCTGGAGGTCATGGCCGAGGCGCGGAAGATCTGGACGGATATGCCCTTCATCATTATTACCGGATACGACATGGAATATCCTTACGACCAGGTGATGGCGGCCGGGGCCCAGGATTATGTTACCAAACCGTTTACCTACGACGAGCTGAAGACCAAGCTGGGCCGGATCTTGAAGGAACGGCGGTTGGCGGGGGAAAACGAGCGTCTTTTGGAGGAGCAGGTCCGGCTCAACCAAAAGCTTTCCACGGTGCTCAGCGTGGCCAAGGACCTCAGCTCGGAACTCGATTTTGACCGCCTCTTTCCCCTGATTATCAGCAAGGTAACCCATGTGATGCAGGCCGAACGGACCAGCCTTTATATCATCGACCGGGACCGGGGGGAACTCTGGACCAAGGTGGCCGAGAAGGTGGATGAAATCCGTCTCCCCATGGGCCACGGGATCAGCGGCCGGGTGGCCGAGACCGGTGAGATCATCAATGTGCCGGATGCCTGGGATCTCCCCTTTTTTGACCGGAGCTTTGACCTCAAAAACAATTTCCGTACCCGGGCCGTGCTCTGCGTCCCGATCACCAACCGCTCGGGAGAACGGATCGCGGTGATTCAGGTGATCAACAAGGTGGGAGGGGGGGGCTTTGAACAGATGGACGCCGATTTCTTGATTTCCCTCGCCTCATCCGCCGGGATCGCCCTGGAGAACTCCTTCCTCATCGATGAGCTGGAGGCCTCTTTTGAGGGGGCCATGCGGACCCTGGCGGCAACCGTGGACGCGAAACACCCTTTGACGGCAGGGCATTCCCAGCGAGTGACCGAGTATGCCCTGCTGATTGCCCGGGAGATGCATCTCAGTGAGAACGACCGGGTGGTGATCAAATACGCGGGCCTGTTGCACGACATCGGGAAAATCGGCATAAAGGACAGGGTCCTGCTCAAGGACGGCCCTTTTACCCCGGAAGAACGGGCCGAGATGGACAATCATCCTGCCAAGACCCGTTCCATTCTCGAGACCTTTCACTTTCCCAGACACCTCCGCCAGGTCCCTGTGGTGGCTGCCTATCACCATGAAAAGATGGATGGCACGGGCTATCCCTACGGGTTGAGCGGGGAACAACTCCCCCTGGGTTCAAAGATCCTGGCCGTGGCCGATGTATTCGATGCCCTGACATCCCGAAGGGATTATCCCAAATACAACAACGGCGAAATGATGGGATTCGAAGGGATGCCGCCAGAGAAAGTGATCTCAATTCTGAAGGCGGACAGCGAGACGCACTTCGACCCGGAGGTGGTGGCCGCCTTTCTGCGGTGCCTGCCGGAGGCCCTACGTCGTTACCGGGGGACCTTCCTCAGCCATGGGTATGCGGATGACATGGCCTCCTTTCTCAAAACGAAGAACCCGGACGAGACGGATCGATAGCCCAATCCATGGAACCTACCGGACCACCGGACCACCGGACTGCGCAACCACCCCCTGACGCACCGATACGGCTTCGGAACCGCATGGCCATGATAACGGACCTGGTCGTTCTCGCCGCGATCACGGCCTTTCTCCTCTCCTATTTTGAGCCCGGCCTCCTCTTTTCAAGGACCCTCACCACCGGAGGGGACACCGGGTCCCACTATTATACGGCCGAATACCTGAAAAGTTATCTTCTGCCCCATGGAAAGATATCCGGATGGTGCCAGGGAAATCTGGGCGGGTTTCCCATCCTGCAAAACTACTTTCCCCTCCCCTTTCTCCTCATGGCCCTCCTGTCCACGGTCATGCCGCTGGAGATCGCCTTCAAGATCGTCACCGTCCTGGGGACCTTCCTCCTCCCCATCTGCACCTATCTCTACTTTCGCCTGTTGAGACAACCCTTCCCGGTTCCGGTGATGGGGGCCTTGTTTACCCTCCCGTTTCTCTTTATGGAGGGGAATTCCATGTGGGGGGGCAACATCCCCAGCACCCTGGCCGGCACCTTCTGCTACAGCCTCGGTTTCGCCCTGGCGATCCTGTGGATGGGCCTCGTGTACCGGGCCGTCACCGAGCAGAAAGGGAGGCTGGGCTGCGCCCTGCTCCTGGCCCTGGTGGGCATGTGCCACGGGTACACCCTCCTTTTTGCCGTGTTTGCCTCTGTCTTTTTCATCTTCACCGGGAAGGACATGGGCCGCAACCTCAAGACCCTGCTTCACATCCACATCTTGGCCTTTTTCCTGATGGCCTTCTGGCTCATCCCGCTCATTCTATTTCTTCCCTACACAACCCGTTTCAGCATCCTCTGGATCTTTTTTGACCTGAAACAGATCGGGAGAGAAATCTTTCCGGTGATTCTCTATCCCTTTATGGGGTTAGGGATCGCGGGGGCGGTCCGGGCCCTCATCAAAAAGGTGGGTTCGCCCCGTCTCGTCGGCCTGAAACCCTGGGCATATATCTGGTTTTCCGCCCTGTGCGGGGCGGCGCTCTACTTTATCGGATACCGGATCGGCGTGGTTGACATCCGCTTTCTTCCCTTTCTCCAGTTCTTTCTGGTTGCGGCAGGGGCCATGACATTCTGCTGGATCGCTTCCCATAGGACGGCGGCGGTCCTGGCGGCCCTCATGGCCGTTATCGTGACCTTTCTGTGGGTGGACGACCGGGAGACATTTGTACGCAACTGGATCCGTTCCAACTACGCGGGGTTTGAGAGCCGGCGGCTGTGGGAACCGTTCCTGTCAATCAACCGGTTCCTGAAAGGGACCCCCAATGATCCGAGGGTGGTCTATGAGCACAGCATGATCCATCAGGGGGCCGGCACGGTCAGGGCTTTTGAGTCGCTTCCCCTCTTCTCGGGCCGGTCCACCCTGGAGGGGGTCTATATCCAGGGGAGCCTGTCGGTGCCCTTCATTTTTTATATCCAGTCCGAGATCTCCCAGCGGGCCTCCACGCCCATACCGGATTATTCCTATTCCCGCTTCAACCTCCAAAAAGGGGCCGGGCACCTGAGGCTTTTCAATGCCCGGGAATTCATTGCCGCGGAGCCCGAGACAAAGAAGGCACTGCGGGCCTCTCCGGAATTTTGCTTTGAATACGGGGCCGGTCCCTATGAGGTCTATGCCCTCAAGACCGGGGCCGGGGCCTATGTGACGCCGGTCGGCTTTCGGCCGGTCCTGGTGAGCGGGGGCGACTGGAGACGGATCTCTTATCGATGGTTCCGGCTGGGGGACCTTGACGTGCCCCTGGTGTTCACGGACAGGGCGGGGGAGAAGGAGCTTCGGAGGTTTCACAGGGCGGCCGCGGAGACGCTGGATGTCCGAGACCTCCCGAGGGAACCGATACCCGGGGGCGGCATGCTGAAGGAAACCGTCAGCGAGGAAGAGATCCTTATCGAAGGGGCTGCGCCGGGCACGCCGCTTATGGTCAAGGTCTCGTACCATCCCAACTGGCAGGTGGAGGGCGCCGACCGGATCTATCTGGCCTCTCCTGCATTCATGCTCATATACCCGGAATCATCGAAGGTCAGGCTCTATTACGGCCGGACCTGGCCCGATTATGCGGGTGGGGCCATGACCCTCCTGGCGATCCTCTATCTCCTTTTAAAAACGGCTCACACCAAGAGACAAAGCCACGAAGGGAATCTGAAAACCTGGAATCTGTCGGGCGTGGAGAAGCATATCTCCCTCTGGTTCGACCGGTGGTGCCTCAAGGGGACCCTGATATTCATGGGTGTGGCGTGTCTCGCGGCCGGGTTCTATCTGGCCCGGCTCTCCCCGGAGTATCCGGTCCTCTCCTATAATAAAGGGATCCAGTCTTTTACCAAGGGGGATTTCGGGACGGCCAGGCACTATTTTAAAGAGGTGCTGGACCGGTTTCCCCAGACCCTGATCGTGGATCAGGCAGGCTATCACCTGGCCATGTGCTCCTTCAGGGAAAAGAAGTGGGAGGATACGATCCGCGAGTTGGCCATCCTGCTCGAGGAGTATCCGGAGTCCGGAAGGGCGGGAGAGGTCTGTTATCACATGGGGATCTGCTATCTGAACCTGGGCCGGATGGGGGAGGCCCGGGAGTGGTTTATGAAAACGGCCCGGGAATTCCCGGACGAGGTGTGGGGGCGATTTGCCGGAGATCGGCTCAAGGAGATTCAGACGCGATGACGGATGGAGCGGGAGTGACCGTATTTGTGCCGGTCTACAATGAGGAGGCCCTGACCGCCTCGAACACGGGACGGCTTCACGCGTACCTGGAGACCCTGGGGCGGCCGTATGAGATCCTCATGGGGAGCAACGGTTCCACGGACGGGACCGTCCGTATTGCGGGGGAGCTGTGTCGTACCTATCCCCGGGTCCGCTTCTTTCATCTTCCCCAAAAGGGGGTGGGGAGGGCCTTCAAGGAGGGGGTCAGGATCAGCCAATATGACCGGATCGTGACCGTGGATATGGACCTTTCCATCCACTTGGGGTTTATCGGGGAGGCGTGCAGCCTGCTGGACCAATATGACCTGGTTATCGGGTCCAAGATCACCGGAAGCCAGCGGCGGGCATGGATCCGCAGGGCCGCCAGCATCTCCTTTATCCGGCTGGCCGGGATTCTCCTCCGAATCCATTTCAACGACTATTCCATTGCCGCAAAAGGGTATCGGAAAGACCTGGCGCTGAGGTATCTCCCCTATGTGGACGATCAGACCTTTTATGTGGTCCAGATGGTGTACCGGGCAAGCCGGGACAAAAAGCGGCTGAAAGAGATACCGGTCGCGTGCACGGATCTGCGCGGAAGCCGGTTCAACCTGATTCATGAAGGGGTCTATAAGTTCGGGAACCTGTTTTGGTTGTGGCTGGGGGGATTGAAGAAGGACAAGTGAAGAATGAAGAGTGATGCTGGTTCATGGCTGATAGCTGATAGCCGATGGCTGATAAGCTCATATTCGCGACTGCCGGCTCAACAAATTGCCCCCTGCCCCCTGCCCCCTGCTTCTCGCGCCTACACAATATCCGTATCCCCATAGGTGAGAAACCAGTTTTCCGCGGTCCCCAGGAGGGCGGCGTCACGGGGGGCGAACCGGGCCCCGAAGTGCCATTTTCGGGGATTCAGGATGGCCGGGACCGTTTTCAGGCCTGCGGCCTTGAAAAACGGAGGATCTGCCTGGGACAGGAGGCAGGTCATGAATTCCGCCCCTTCGGACCTAACGCAGTTCCGGGCAAAGTGAAGAAGCTGGTGCGTGGTGGGTATGTCCCGGATCGGGAAGGGGAAGAGATCGGTCAGGACCCCGAAGAAATGCCCCATGAGCGTCAGGGTCCGGATGACCATATA
Organism: Candidatus Desulfacyla sp.; assembly: GCA_046484725.1. Taxonomy (GTDB): domain Bacteria; phylum Desulfobacterota; class DSM-4660; order Desulfatiglandales; family Desulfatiglandaceae; genus AUK324. The sequence goes on from JAWOIH010000338.1 coordinate 5,941, forward strand.
GCCCAGAAGCCGCCCGCCGGACCGGATGGCAAAGGGCCGGTAGCCGAAGTCCGGGATGCCTGCGTACCGCCAGTTGAGATAGGCGGCGTCCCGGATCTGGATGACCGGGGCCAGGTTCCGGTGCCGGTTCCACAGGTCGTCGTATTCCTCGTCAAATCGGGTCACGGGTTCCACCTGGAGGCCGGGAATGTTTGCGCACACCGGGGCTGCGGAATCTCCTCCACGCGTTGCCGGCGCGGTGCCGGAGGCTTTCTTGAGGCCAAGGCGCGTGCGCAGCAGGGTCAAAGGCCTCAGGAGCGCCACCCGCAGGGGAAAGACCGTGACCCGGCGCCAGTCGAGATGCCGGGCGAATCCGGGAAGAGACGCCTCGTTGGGAAAGCCCCAGACCGTCGTGATGCCCGACTCCGATTCGAGCCGTTGGTAGGCCTTCCGGGCCAGGGCGGTAAAGAGTCCCTGCCTGCGATCGTCGGGATCGATCATGGTGTCGCAGGACAGGGCGAACCGGGTCTCTTTCCCCTGAACGGAAAAACGGGTGGGGATCAGGGCATACTGGCCTGCGATCCGGTCGTGGTCCTGGGCAAGGACGCAGAGGGCCTCCCCTGCGGGATTGTCGCGGAATTGCCAGCGCCACGTCTCGGGCCTGAGCCGGACCGGATCCAGGTCCCCGAAGACGCGTTGACGAAGGTTGAGTATCTGCGCTTCGTCTCCTTCACGGTAGTCCCGCATGTGCCAGGTATGGGTCATCCCTTCACCATCCTCAGGAACAGTCTCCCCTGATCGAATCGGGGGAGGGTATGCTCCTTCAGGGAGCGTATCAGATAGGAAGGGCGGAGGTAAAACCGGAGATAGGCCTTTCTCAGCATGGATTTTAACGTCTTGAGATCATGATGGACACCGTTGTAATGGGGATAGAGGTGAGGGGGAAAGGCCTCGGGGTCGAGACGGATCTCCCGGGCGAGCCGGGTCCCCGGAAAGGGGACGATCAGGTGAAAGGCGCAGTAGTCGGGATCGAGCCGGACAGCCAGCCGGATGGTGGACGCCATGTCGGCCCGGGTCTCGCCCGGGAACCCGAAATTCATGAAGAGGGCGGTCCGTATGCCGTTCCTGCGGGCCAGCGAAACGGCCCTCACGCAGTCCGATACCTGGATTCCCTTTCCGGTCCGGCTCAGGATGCGGGGGCTCCCGGCCTCCACGCCGAAATGAATGAGGCGGCATCCGGCCTGTTTCATCCATTTCAGAAGGTCGTCGTCCACATCGGTCACCCGCGTCTGGCAGCACCATTCGATCTTCACGTCCTGTTGGATGAGGGCCTCGCAGAATGAACGGACAAATTCCCGGTCGAGGGCGAATTCAAGGTCCATAAAATAGATATTTCTGACGCGAAACCGGTCCCTGACATAGGCCGTCTCGGCAACCAGCCGGTCAATGCCCTTCTGCCTGAAGCGGTGTCCGTACATCCCTAAGTAGCAGAAACGGCATGTGTGGGGGCATCCCCTCGATCCTTCCAGGATGGCAAAGTTCCCCCCCAGGAACGCATATTGGTATCGGTCCATCTTAAGGAGGTGGTAGGCCGGATAGGGGAGGTCGTTCAGGTCCTGGATGAATCCTCTCGGCCTTGAACGAACCAGCCGGTCGCCCTCCAGCCAGGCGAGCCCTGGTATGTCGGGCGGGATAGGGGAGGATGCGTCCTGCCGGGCCAGGTCTGAAATGGTCTGTTCCGGCTCACCGAGGATGGCCGCACGAGCCCGGCTCTGCCTCAGGATGGCCTCCGGCCGCTCGGTTACGTGGGCCCCCATGATATAGAGGCGCTCCTTCGGAATCTGCTCGATGGTGCGGAAGAAAAACCCGATGTCCAGGGCGGGACACTGCCACCGGTCATAGGGGGTCGAGGTCACGAAGACCTTGTCGCATCGGGCGGCCTGTTGTCCCACGGCCGCTGGAGAGAGGTGTTCGGTATTATTGTCCAGAATCCGGACGGAAAGACCCTCCTGTTCGAGCATGGCGGCCGCTATCGCCAGGTCCAGGGGCTGCCAGATCCGCTTGAACTGCGGCTGCTTCTGCCTCCGGATACCGGTCCAGTCGGGGTTGATGAGGAGGATGGTTTCAGGGCGCGTCATGGCGCTTCCCCGAAGGAGGTGGTTTGTATGCCTCGCCGAGCCAGCTCCTCTTTGAGTGCAGGGTCGGTGAGCAGGTCCAGGTCCTTTTTCCAGTCGTAGCCCCAGTGACGGTATGTACACAGGGTATGGGCGTCGCCGGTCCCGGGATGAAGCATGACCTCCACCGTGGCCGCGGATGTCCCGGATTGAAGCCGTTCCAGGGTATGGAGGAGGACCTCTCGGGTCAACCTGCCGCCGGCCCACAGGAATCCCATTGATGGGATCGTCCTGGCGGAGGAGGCCAGCCGGGGGGACGCATAGAGCCGGGACCAGAAGGCGAGGCCGGTCCACTGGAGGAGCCGCCTGAGACCCGCATCCAGGGATGGCGGGTCAACCATCGCGGCCCTGACAAAGGGGATGCCATAGGTTCTGACGATGTTGAGACAGACCCGCAAGAGTCCCGGAAAGAGATGGACAAACTGGTGGCTGTCCAGGTGGCTGATCCGGATCCCTCCATTCAGGACCGTTTCCGCCTGGGCGCGCCATTCGGCCTCCACCTCCCGGCAATCGATCCGGCCGGACAGGATCGTCTTGAGGAGATGGTTCCTGGAAGGGAAACGATCGCCCGTTGCGATGATGGAAGAGAGATCTCGAGGGCGGAGCAGAGGCCGTTCGTCGCAGAGGGTCAGATGAAGGCCCATGTCGAGCCCAGGGGTGTCTTTGGCCAAGGAGATCGCCTCCTGAGCGGCCTCGCCGGCCGCAATGATGGAGGCGCTGGTCAAAAGACCCTCCCTGAACGAGCGGATGATCCCCCCGTTGACCCCGGAGGTCAATCCAAAATCGTCGCCGTGGAAGATCACTTTCATTGAATAGTTGCTATTGAAAATTGAATATTGATGAACTGCTCCGGATCAGGCTGGGGACGATCCTTCATCAGGTAATCCCATGGGATGATTGAAACGGAAGCTGCCACTATAGGTTGCACTCAAATTATTTTGCCCTAAATTATTTTGCCTTTTGCTGAAGATAAGCCGGAAGCCCGCCAACGTCACGCCCCCCGCGATTTCTTGCGGCGCTCCCTGATGAGGACGAGGATGAGGAGTGCGGCAAGAACGCCGGCCAGGGTGATCCATGCCCACCGGAACCTGCGGAACAGGTTTTGATCCGCCCTAACGGTGATAAGGGCCCTGGCAAGGGCCGTATGATGGATCCCCTTGGAATCGTATTCAAAATAGCAGAAGACCGGATACGCGGCCCCGGGCAGGGCCGAGAAATTGCGGATCTCGAAGTCTACGGTTCTTTCGGACCGCCGGCCGATCTCAAACGCGGTCTTGGGCTCCGGAGACGAAAATTCCTTGGGAAGGACCAGGGTTGCGATGATTTTTTCAGGTTCCGGCCCCAGGTTCTTTATGTCAAACCGGAGCCTCCCGCTCCTGTCGAGGGTCATGTCGCGGGTGAGGGCCGCCAGGTCGGGGTTGACCGCCTCGCCGACATGGAAGGTCATTCCCGAGAGGGCTGAAAACGGATACTGGTTGGCGTCGTGAAAATCCACGCGCACGGTCAGGGGGTATCGACCTTTTCCCACCCCTTTGACCTCTCTTTCAAAGAAGACCCGTTCCGACCCGCCGGGGTCGAGTTGGGCCGCGACCGGTGAGGCGTCGGCAAGACCCAATGCGTTCAGGTGAACCTGCAGATTGTAGGCCGGGGCCGTGCCCCTGTTGGCAAAGGCAACGGTCACCCTGATCCGATCGGCGGCAACCTCCACGGTTGTTTCCGTCTCTATCTTGAGGATGTCTGCGGCGGCTGCCGGGGCGGTGCTCAAAAAGATCCAACAGAAGAGGAGCAACAAGAGGCCGGGCGGCTGAAGGGATCGGGGTGTCATGGGGTGAGGCCTCCTTAAAAATGAATGTGTGAACGGGACGGGTCACTATAGCAGAGGCATCGGCGTTTTTGAAAGCAAATCTTAAACAACGGTTTCCGGGCTTGAAAATGAGGAGGGTATTGTATAAACTCCCCCATCGGTTTTCCCCGGCGGGGGAAGGGTATTAGAGGTTCAGCAGAAAGAGATCGTCAAGGTGATGAACAGAGAGAGAAGGGAATCAATAGTTCTGGAAAGAGGATTCAGACGGCTTGAAGAGCGGTTGGGGTACACCTTCCACAACCCGGAGTTGCTGGTCCGGGCATTCTGCCACGCCTCCTATGTGAATGAGCAGGCGGACGGGGGCCTGGAGGACAACGAGCGGCTGGAGTTTTTGGGCGATGCCGTGCTGGACCTGGTCATCAGCCATCTCCTGATGGGTCATTTTGAAGATGCCAGAGAAGGAGACCTGTCCAAGTTCAGGGCCATGCTGGTGGATGAAGCCGGCCTTTACGAGGTTGCGCAAGGCCTCGGATTGGGAGATTATCTCCTTTTGGGCAAGGGCGAAGAACAGACCCTCGGCAGGGAGAAGCCCTCCATTCTTGCAGATACGACCGAGGCCCTTATCGGGGCCGTCTATCTGGACGGGGGGTTCGATCGGGCGAAGGAGCTGATCGAGGCGCTGTTTTCGTCCCTCCTGGAGCGGGTGGCGGGGAGGGAACAGGTCCATGATTTCAAGAGTCTGCTCCAGGAATATACCCAGCAGACCTGCAAGACCCTCCCCAGATACCGGCTCATCCGAGAGACGGGACCGGCCCATGACAGGTCGTTTCAGGTGTCCCTGAGCCTTATGGGAAAACCCCTGGCAGAGGGTGAGGGAAGGAGCAAGAAGGAGGCTGAGCAGAATGCGGCCCGCGCGGCCTTCTTTCTGCTTAAGGAACAAGGGGTTTAAGGATGAACGTCCAACATCGAACATCGAACGTCCAACATGGAACGTCGAACCTTTAACATCGAATGAAAGGCAACCGTCAACGTTATACGGTCGTTCTGAAGGCCCGACTCTCACAAGCCGTAAGCCGCAGTTGGAGGCAGAAGGCAGGAAGTTAAGAGGGAGAGAGGGTCAGCCCAAGATCCGTACCCGGCAAGGAGCAACCAGGGACGTGTCCAAATTTCAAATATCTCTGGATCGCTTTGGGCATCCCGCCTTGCGGGACTCACTTTAGACAGTTTAGGCACGACTCTATTGAAACCGCTGATCATACCGATCTTTATCCCGCATACCGGGTGCCCGCATCGATGCATCTTCTGCGATCAGGAGGGGATCACGGCCCAGCCGTCCGGCCGGGAGATCGACGGCGATCACGTGAGGGAAGTGCTGGACCGGGCCGTTCATTCAAGGAGCTTCGATGCAGGCCGGAATGCTGAGGCGGCCTTTTACGGGGGGACCTTTACGGGGCTTCCTGCCGAGCGGATGAAACGACTTCTGGAGGCGGTGGGTCCCTACATCCAGGAGGGTCTGATCCGTTCC
>JAWOIH010000038.1:0-3473 GCA_046484725.1 Candidatus Desulfacyla sp.
GTCATCAACATCGCAAAGCCTTCGGCGGCTCTGTTAAAGGCCGCACTCCTGAACGGGGCTGAGGATATCACCCCTGGCCAGTACGGGACAGGGCGTACGCAGGAGATCCCCAATGCCCCGGTCCCCAACAACGTAGAGGGTTGGGGGAGACTCAACCTGGAAAACACGGTCTATCCCAAATCGCCGTCAACCATTCTGTATTATGACGAAAAGAAGGCCCTTCAGACCGGGGAATCCACGGATCATCACGTGACCGTGACAACCGCGTCAGTCCCTTTTAAAATCAATCTGGTATGGAGCGACTATCCGGCATCCGAAGTGTCTCAGGGAGGGCTGGTAAATGATCTGGACTTGCAGATGATCTCGCCTTCTGGAAAAATTCACTATGCAGACAACGCCAACCAGAAACCGAGCCTTTCGGTGTTGAAATACATGGAGAAGGATTTACCGGACGGGCAATCCGCCGACAGCATGGCCGTCCGTTTTACCCCGGTGAGTTATCCTGCCTACCTCGACTCAGTGGTCTTCGTTTACTTCAATTCCGAAGACGCGTTCTCGGACGTGACGGTTGCGGTGTACGACGATAATGGCTCAAACGGTCTCCCCGGCACGCTTCTCTTCAAAAAGGACTTCAAATATATCCCCTCCGAATTGGACGAGGACCACGGGAGGATTCCAGCGGTCATCACCGTGGGGATAGAGGGCGTGGTGATCGACCAGGGAGGCTTTTTCATCGCCATTGAAAAGGACAATGCCAATCAGTTCATCTGCACCGAAAAGGGGAACCCTCAACAGAGAAGCTACTGGAAAACAGACACAGGTTGGGAGTTGTCGGAGGACCGGGCTTTCATCTTGGCCTGCGTGAGAGGCCCTGACCTCTCGACCAATTTTGACCGGGTCAACAATGTCCTGGGGGTGACGCTCCCCACGCCGGAAGTAGGTGCCTACATCATCCGCATCAGCGGCTACAATATGCCCAAAGGGCCCCAGACCTATGCCTTGGTCGCCAGGGGAGGCATCAGCATGACCTCGCCCCAGGCCGGCAGCATCCAATTTGAATCAGCAATGTATGAGACCCCGGAATATGCCGGATCTGTCACCGTAAGGCTCGTCAGAACGGGTGTTGACAAAGGAGGCTTATCCAGCGGGAGTACCGGAGAGCTAACGGTCGGATATCGCACCGAAAACGGCACGGCACAGGCCGGGGTCGATTACGAACCGGTGAGCGGGACCCTCATCTGGACGGACGGGGACGCGTCCCCAAAGGAGTTTGTTGTCCCGATTCTCAACGACATCATCACCGAGGGAGATGAAACGGTCACCCTTATCCTCGAAGAAGCTGCTGAGAACGGCTGGCTCAATTCGGTGGAATCCGCACTGCTTACTATCGAGGCAAATGACGCAGGCGGAGGCGGACACAGCGGCGGCTGCTTTATCGATTCCCTGTCGGTTGATCGTTGAGGAGGGCGGTTCAGCAGCGGAACCGCGTGGGCTCCATCGGTTCGGGCAAAAAAAGATCCGTAAGCTATTAGAATAACTTACGGATCTTCTGTTTAGCATATGGCGGAGGGAGGGAGATTCGAACTCCCGGAGCTTTCGCTCAACGGTTTTCAAGACCGCCGCCTTCAACCACTCGGCCATCCCTCCGGCGTCCGTTGGGGGGCGTTGTGCCCGGCGCCGGACCCGCATCTGCTTAAAATGTAAGGCACATTTCGATCAAAGGCAAGAGGAAATCCGTGCCTCACGACCCCTTCTTCAAAAAGGTCTCCACCTTTGCTTCTTTCCTGAGTTTGTCCACCAATTCTCTGACCTCTTTCTGGACCTTTTCCTGCTTCAGATATTGACCGAGCCGCTCCTTGATTTCGTCAAATGGAATCGTACTTTCAGGCTTTTTATCGGCAACCTTGATCAGGTGATATCCAAACTGTGTCTTGACGATGTCGCTCACCTCGCCCGATTTCATGTTAAACGCTGCCTCCTCAAAAGGGGGCACCATCTGTCCACGCCCGAAATAGCCCAAGTCGCCCCCCTTGGAACTGCTCGGGCACTGAGAATGCGCTTTTGCCAATTCAGCAAAATCCTCGCCCTTTTTTTGCTTTTCCTGAACGTCCTTGATCTTTTTGAGGGCTTCGGCCTGTTCAGCTTCAGTTGCGTCCGGCTTTACCTTTATCAGGATATGGCTGGCCTGAACCTGTTCGGCCTGCTTGAACATATCGGGGTGATTGTCATAATAGTCCTTGATATCCTTTTCAGGGACCGTTGCCTTGTCCACAAATTTGTCGACAACAAATTTCTCTGTGGCCAGGGCCTTTTCAATGTCGGACTTCATCTGGGCCTCGGAAAGATTCATTTGCTGCAACGCCTTTTTGTAATCCTCATCATTGGGAAAACGCTTTTTCCATTGCTCCAGTCGTTCATCAACCGTTTTTTCATCAATCCGGATACCTGCTTTCTTGCTCTCCTGGTACAAGAGCTCACTCCCTATGAGTTGATCGAGTACCCCCTCCTTCATCTGGGCATCATCGGCCGTTTGCCCCCTCTTCGAAAGCTGCTGTCTTGCGAAGCCTAATGCCCGGTCGAAATCCGCTTGAGTGATCGGGGTCCCGTTCACCACAGCCACGTTGCCCCCTCCGGCGGACGCGGCACCCTTGACAGTCGCCGGTTTTTCCTCTGCTGCAGATGTCTGCCATCCCAAAATGATCAAGGCAAATGCAACCGCCATCGCCTTTATCCATGTCTTCTGTCTACCTTGCATTGATGTCTCCTTTCCTGGTGAAAAACGAAAAAGCACCCTTTGAGGGCCTTCCTTCCTTTTTTGTCAGCTGAAATGAACCCAGAAACTTAGCACACCCCAAGATTGGTTAGCAAGGGATATATCCGAAAAATGCAAAATCGGGCCTGAAAACTCTCCCTTCACATTTTATCTGAAAGCTGCTAACGTTGTTAGAAGGTCTTCCGTTTTACAGCGGGGCATGGGATTTCACAGGTTTAGGACAGGGTTGCATGATGGACAAGGCTGCCGCCAGATGCAAAAAAGAGAGTCTCCTCAATGGGTTGAGGAAGCTCAATTCCCTGATGGTGGCGTTCTCGGGCGGCGTTGACAGCGCATTTCTCCTGGCCGCGGCCCGGGAAGCCCTGGGAAAGAAGGCTGCGGCGGCTACGGCGGTTTCCCCGATTCACCCCCGGCGCGAACGGGATGAGGCCGTCAGGTTTGCGAGAGACAGAGGGATTGCGCATTTTCTGTTTAGAACAAATGAAATGGAGATCCCGGAATTCATCGCCAATGGCATTGACAGGTGCTATCATTGCAAGAGAGCGCTTTGCGAAAGACTCCTTCGGCTCGCCAGGGACAAGGGGATGGGCCCTGTGGCACACGGCGCCAATGTGGATCGCCGCCCTGACGTTGCGCTATCAGGACCTGGACGGCGTCTGGCACGAGGCGCCGGCCGAGGGCCTCCATGCCAAGGCCGTCC